>CADBMH010000001.1 GCA_902795705.1 uncultured Lachnospiraceae bacterium
ACGGACTGCCCTAAATCGGCGTACCCAGCTCAAGGCCAGGATCGGTTGCCTATAAAAGATAAATCTTTTTGCATCTATATTCTAACCGATTTTGGTTAAAACATCAATCATTGGTGAAACTGAAGAGAACGCAGACGAATCCTATACAGTCACAAGTAACTATTTAATCATAAGTGTATCAATTCGATAAATTGGAATTTGTTTAATAAGTTTTATCCAAAAGCTCCAATCCATATGTGTTGATTTTTCCATTCACTGCATCCATTAACCATTCAGCAGCACTTTTATCTCCGCTTAGTTTATCAAATACATTGCCAGGTAAGATTTGATGTTGTGTACCTGTTGTATCTTCTTTCAGTCCATATTCGAAGATATAAATGCCTGGATTATTTAGATTTTCTTGCATATCTAAGACCATCTTTTTTAAACCTTGTTGGAACTTGTCACTATATTCTTTGCTTGTACCCATTTTACCATCATCAAGATATGCTTGATAACTTTGTAAAGCATCATCTCTATTTGAACAAGTAAATAATATCTTTACTTCTGGATGCTTCTTTTCTAAATCGATTAAGCTATCTAATACTAAATTATCACTAATTAATCTGTCTGATATTTCTTTAGGTGATTTCCAAATATTCTCTGCTGTCCATTTCCAATTATCATAATAAAGTAATGAACTATCTACACATGATGTAATATTTTTTGTATTTGGAAAATAGTTAGTGATAATATCATCGCTTAGTAATGATGTCGCAAATCCTCCAGCTGATGATCCTGATATAACCAGCGCTTCAGGTTCCCCTATATAAGGCATTACCATTTTCATGAAACCAGTATAATTATTATATCCATAGTGATATATTGTTTTTTCTTTACCATCTTTTGTGATCTTTAATTCATTTTGACCAGAATGGAAGTCTCCAGTTGAATATTGAATAGCCAGGAACGTCCAATCCTTAAATGGATTTTGTTCATCCATTGTGGTAATACCCATTCCTGCAAAAACGTCTTGTAATGTCATATCAGGAGTATAGAATCTTTCTGGACTATTCCACGATGTATCTTCATTAAAACTTACTCCACCTCCATAAAAGAAGATAAAAACCTTATTCTCTTTTCCTTTTCTAAATAAGCTGTGCCACTCACTTCCATCTGATGATTTAGCACCAACCGGTGATACTTTATACCACTGACCTATTTCATAATCAGTAGATAATTCAGGATAATCTACGTTCAGTTTATTCAGGACTACTTTAATACCGATTCCTAAAAGTAATACAACGATTAATAGTCCAATCAATATTTTTCTTAATATATGTTTCTTTTTCTTTTTTGTTTCCATATCTGCCTCTTCTTGACTTTTATAACGGATTTAGTTTATCATCCTCTTATATATGAGACAAGTGTCTCACTAAAAATGAGACATAAAGGAGAATGTGTATCATGAATAAACAAGAAAAGACTTCATATGTAAAGACAGAGATTACTAAAACATTAATCAAACTGCTAAATGAATATGATATGGACGATATTGATATAAGATTCTTATGCAATGAAGCAGGTGTTGGCAGAGCTTCTTTTTATCGCAACTATTCTTCTAAGCAACAAGTTATTCTTGACTATGCATCAATGCTGATACAACAATGGGGTAACGATTTTGAAGCAAATCCTAACTCTTCCCCTTTTAATGTATTCGGTTCATTATTTGAGCATTTCAAAAAGAATAAGAAATTCTATACCCTTCTCTATAAACAAAACTTACTAGATATCATACTAGAAACCATAAAAGAAAAAGTTGGATTAGTTCCAACTTTATCGAATAGTGAAGCTTATACAAAAGCATTTTTCTCGTATGGTTTATATGGCTGGATATGCGAATGGATTAAACGTGGCATGAAAGAATCTGCAGATGATATTAATAAAATGTTATTAGATAATAGCATTAATAACCTCTAGCATAATATTTAAGTAAACTGCGATTTGTCGGGATATCCAAACCAAACATAACTAAAGAATGAAACAAATAAGCCTTTATTTAAAGGCTTTTCTTGAAATCTGGCCGCGGATGAAGGAACCTTCCTCTGAGACATCAAGTGAACAACAGTTTGAAACGATAAAAATGTAGCTTTCTTCAAAACCTTTAAAACAGGGAAAGAGAATACGGTTATATTGTGCAAAGAATAATTGTGAACCTTTTTCATCTAAGTAATTCAGCGGGAACTGTTTTTTGGATATAGTCTTTAATAGCACATATTATTCCTATATAATGAAATTAGAATAACTGATCGGACAATAATAGATATCAG
>CADBMH010000002.1 GCA_902795705.1 uncultured Lachnospiraceae bacterium
AGAAGTACGTGGGAATAAAGTATATTCTTTCCAAGATCTCATGCAGGAATATTCTGCCGAAGCCTTGGAGGTGATCATAGCAGTCGGGGAACCGGTCCTTCGCGAAAAACTTTATAATCGCCTTTTGGAATATAACCTGTCTGTAGCCACTATTATTCATCCAAATATTCACATAGACAATACAACATCTGTAGGAAAGGGAGTCGTTATCGGTGAAGGAGCAACTATCACCTGCAATGTAAAGATTGAAGACAATGTATATATCCAGCCACATGCCGTGATCGGGCACGATATCAGGATCGGAAAGCATTCCGTAATAGGATCGAACGCTCAAATCGGTGGACATGACATGATTGGTGAAAGAGTTTTTATGGGCTTTTTGTCGGGAACCAAAGATCGTTTGAATATAGGAAATGATGTGATTATATCGGCAGGAGCGATTGTTTTTAATGATTTGCCGGATTCCGTCATCGTTGTGGGAAATCCGGCAAGGATTGTGAAAAGGAATGATGAGAAAAAAGTTTTTAAATAAAATTTCTATCATAAAGGAGAGGAATGTATGAGTAATTTAGAAAAATACAACAAGTTATTTCAAGACTGCTTTTCTGTAAAAGAAGAAGAACTTGCCGGTCTTGTTTACCAAGGGGTGGATACATGGGATTCGGTAGGACACATGAGCTTTATTTCACAATTGGAAGAAGTCTTTGATATTGAGATGGAAACCGATGACATTATTGATTTTGAATCATACGAAGTGGGAAGAGAGATTTTAAAGAAATATCATATTGATTTGTAATAAAGCGGATTTTTTGGGGGGGATTGAACCGTCAAGTTGCAAAAGCAAATAAGGTTTGCTTTTGCTCACTCGCGACATGGAGGCTGAAAATGGAAGGTTTTTCTTTAGATTTTTTGGAGCTGCAGAAGTATGAGCAGATTCGGTATCCGCTTTTAATGATTGATCATGTCGAGGAAGTGATTCCGGGGCAGTCAGCACATGGATATAAAAACTTTACAAATAATGAATGGTTTTTCCCTATACATTTCCCCGGGGAACCTAATGTGCCGGGAGCACTCCTGCAGGAATCACTGGCACAGATGCTTACCATCGCGATCACAACTCTTCCTGATTTGGCCGGAAAAACAACCCGCTTTATTTCCTTTTCCATGACATGTAAAAAAGAGGTGCTACCTGGTGATCGCTTGGACATAGAAACAGAAGTACTTTCGTGGAAAAGAGGAATTTGTAAAGGGATCGGAAAGGGATATGTGCGTGAAACATTGGTATGTGAATCCGAAATGTTTATCACTATCCCTGAGGTGTTGGAACAATACAGCCCAAAACCGAAAAGTAAGGAGAAATGAAATTGACTCGATTAGCAGATTATGTGATGGACTTTTTATATGGTTCCGGTGGTAAATATATTTATCTGATCACAGGCAGAGGGATATTATATCTGTCAGATGCGGCGGCAAAGTACAAAGAATTAGAGAAGATCTGCATGCACCATGAACAGGCCGCTTCCTACGCAGCATATGCATATGCGAAATGTACCGGCCAGATTGGAATCACCATGATTTCTACGGGCTGTGCGAGTACGAATGCTGTCACCGGAGTCCTGTGTGCATGGCAGAACAATGTCCCCTGTGTGTTCATCAGCGGGCAGAACACACTTACAGAAACAACCCACTATACAGGACTGCAGATTCGGACATATGGGGCGCAGGAAGCAGATATCATACCTGTCGTGGAATCTATCACAAAATATGCAGTCATGATCACGAATCCGGAGGATATCTGCTATGAAATGGAAAAAGCAGTCTGGACAGCAACACATGGAAGAAAGGGGCCGGTCTGGATTGATATTCCGATCGACCTTCAGAATAGCAGAATAGATACAGAATCCGTACGGCATTTTGTACCCGACGACCATATGCCAAAAGCTTCTGCTGATGACATCTGTCATGTGAAAGAGGATTTAGAAAATGCTGAACGGCCTGTCATTTTGATTGGCGAGGGAGTCCGTCTTGCCAAAGCGGTACAGGAATTAGAGTGTTTCCTAAATACACATCCGATGCCGATTGTTTTTACCCCATCGGCTGTTGATGTGATTGGTTCAGGTGGTCATGAACTGGCCATTGGTGCCATTGGAAGCCTTGGGGGTTCAAGGGCAGGTAATTTTACTATCCAGAATGCGGATTATATTTTGGCTTTAGGAAGCCGGCTCTCTACAGTTACTGTGGGACAGCCTTACGAAAAGTTTGCAAGAGAGGCGGAGCTTACCGTGGTGGATATCGATGAGCATGAGCATAAGAAAGATACTGTCGTGATCAGGAGATTCATCCATAGTGATGTAAAGTTGTTTTTAGATATGTTGAACCGGGAACAGTGGGAAAAAGATTTTTCTGCGTGGAATCAAAAATGTATTCATTGGAAGAAAATATTCCCAAAATGTGAAAGTAAGGGAAAAGGTCCAGAGCCCATAGACTTGTATTTTCTTGGGAAAAAAATATCAGATATTCTTCCCGAGGAAGCAACTGTTCTAACGGATGCCGGATTTGAAGAACTGATCATACCGGCTGTTGTAGAGTTGAAGGACAGGCAGAGGATGATTCATCCTGCAGAACAGGGCACAATGGGAATGGCACTGCCTGCAGCCATCGGCGCCTTCCATGCACGGGGTGGTCTGGTTGTCTCCATTAACGGGGATGGATCGGTCATGATGAACCTGCAGGAGTTGCAGACGATCCGTCATTATCAGCTGCCGGTTAAGATCATTGTCTGTAATAACAATGTCTATGCGGTGATCCGAAAAAGACAAAAGGATCTGTTCCGGGACAGGACGATCGGTACGGATCCGTCAAATGGTGTTTCCTGTCCGGATTTCCAGAAGGTAGCAGAGGCTTTTGAGATACCATATATGCGCATAGATACGGCAGATAAGCTGGAGGCTGGCTTGCAGACCCTGTTTGAAACAGATGGGGCGATGCTGTGCGAGATCATCTGTACCGGAGAACAGGTTTATTTGCACAACTCCTACGCAAAGGGAAAGGACCGCAAGATAATAAAACGATCCCTGGAGGATCAGTCCCCATTCATGGACAGGGAACTGCTGCTGAAGGAAATGATTGTCAGGCCGGTCGATTATGAATAAAAAGGGGTACTGATATGAAGATTGCTTTATGTGTGCCAACTTACAATCGGGTAGGTTTCGTTGGTAAATTATTGAATGAATATGTATCGTATATGTATAAATACGGAGTCGATTTATACATATATGATACTAGTAACAATGATGAAACAAAAGAAAAGGTGTTGGAATATGCGAAAATAATATCAAACCGTGTTTTTTATGAAAGAGTGTCCAAAAAAGCATTAGATAAATATCATACATATGATGCGTCTAATGCGAAAGCATTGTATATTTTTGAATTGTTTATGACCAAGAAAGAATACGATTACTTATGGTTATGTGGAGATGGGGCATACATAAAAAAAGAAGTTTTTGAAGATTTGGATTTGCTTCAAAAAGATTATTCTTTAATATGTGTTGGAGCTTATTTCTTAAAATGCGAGAACACGTTTAAGCATTATAGAACTGCAGAGGAATATTTGATTGAAAACAATGCCGCACATGCATTTTTTGGTGGAGTGTTGATAAATGTACAGGATTTAGCAAAGGAAAAAGATTACATCGAAAAGTTGCTGGAAGAATATGGGGGATGCCCAGAGGAGGCTTGGATATACAACATAATATATGCCTCCATAGCAAGAAATGCCAGTGTCGATAGACTGATATCAAGACGACTCGGAGGGGTTCTCTGGCGAAGCGAGAAGATGCATGTTTCTTGGGAAGACCATCTTTTAATAACATATACAGAAAGGTTGCAGGCATCGTTTAATGCTTTTCCCGATGAATTTAGCAATATTACAAATATTCTGATTAATAATTTCTATGAACATAATAGAGGTTCAATTTCTAGTAAATATGATTTTTGTAAATTTCGTGCCGGAGGACAATATGACATTAACTTTTTAAATAAATATATCCCGAGTTTGCCACTTGTGA
>CADBMH010000003.1 GCA_902795705.1 uncultured Lachnospiraceae bacterium
CATGATATAATGAGCAAAGTGACAATCAAACGTGTTTGAATTGTCAACTGGAACAGGATAGGAGGTTCGTTATGAAAGGATATACGAAATACCAAAAGAGTTATTTTATGCCGCCGGTCGAGTGTTATGACTGGGTGAAAAAGGATGCGATCGATAAAGCACCGGTCTGGTGCAGTGTTGACCTGCGTGACGGGAACCAGGCGTTAATTGAGCCGATGAGCCTGGAGGAAAAAGTTGAATATTTCAAAATGCTGGTAGAGATTGGTTTTAAGGAGATTGAGGTGGGTTTTCCGGCTGCTTCGGAAACAGAATATAAATTCCTCCGGACTTTGATCGAAAGAAATCTGATTCCGGATGATGTGACGGTACAGGTTTTGACACAGGCAAGAGAACATATTATCAGAAAAACCTTCGAGGCAGTGGATGGAGCGCCGAATGCGATCGTGCATGTCTATAATTCGACCTCTGTAGCGCAGCGGGAGCAGGTATTTAAAAAGTCGAAAGAGGAAATAAAAAAGATTGCTGTAGACGGAGCGACTTTGTTACAGGAGTTAGCAAAAGAAGTAAAGGGAAATATCCGTTTTGAATACAGCCCGGAGAGCTTTCACGGGACAGAGGTGGAATATGCGGTAGAGGTCTGCAATGCAGTCCTCGATGTATGGCAGCCGACCGCTGATGCGAAGGCGGTGATCAATATTCCTGCTACAGTGGAGAATGCTATGCCGCATGTATTTGCAAGCCAGATTGAATATGTCAGCAAGCATTTAAAATACAGGGAAAATGTTGTTCTTTCTCTTCATCCGCACAATGACAGGGGAACCGGTGTCGCAACCGCAGAGCTTGGCATCCTTGCCGGAGCGGATCGTTTGGAGGGAACGCTTTTTGGAAACGGGGAGCGTACCGGCAATCTGGATCTCGTGACCGTAGCGATGAATCTTCATTCGCATGGAGTCGATGCAGGTCTTGAGTTTGGAAATATGCAGGAAATCAAGGAAACCTATGAGCGGCTGACAGATATGCAGGTGTCCATGCGTGAGCCGTATGCGGGTGAGTTAGTGTTTACGGCATTTTCCGGTTCTCATCAGGATGCGATTTCAAAAGGAATGGCATTTCGTGAGGCGAAAAATACCGATTTATGGACAGTTCCGTATCTGCCGATCGATCCGAAGGATGTCGGACGGACTTATGATTCTGATGTGATCCGTATCAACAGTCAGTCCGGAAAGGGCGGCGTTGCCTATGTACTCAAGCAGAACTTTGGTATTATCCTTCCGGACAAGATGCGTGAGGAGGTCGGCTATCTGATGAAGGGGGTGTCCGACCATGCACATGCCGAGCTTTCGCCACAGGAGATTTTAGATGTTTTTGAAAAAGAGTATATGGAAACGAAGAAGACATTTGCGATAAAAGCAGCTCATTTTAAGCAGGAGGACGGCATTACAGCGAGGGTGACGATTGAAAAAGACGGACATACAGAAGTAGTTGAAGCAAGAGGAAACGGACGTATTAATGCGGTCAACAACGCGCTGAAAAATTATCTTGATATCAGCTATACATTAGAAGAATACGAAGAGCATTCGCTTTCGAAAAATTCATCGGCAAAGGCGATTGCCTATGTCGGTGTCACACAGGATAATAAAAAATTATATTGGGGAGCAGGGACAGATGATGACATCATCAAGGCATCGATCCAGGCATTGGAAAATGCGGTCAATCATATGATCCTGATTAAACAGGATAAGGTGAGATAAAATTTTATGTAAATGAATTTAAAATAAGGAGGCGGGAAACGGTATGGCAGATGTTAATATTTTAATAAAGGAATTGATGGCATATGGGGAAAAAACGGGACTTGTAGCGGATGAGGATAAAATCTATACGATCAACAGGCTGCTCGAAATCCTTCAGTTAGAGGATTATTCCGACGATGGTACGGAAGCAGAGGAAATGGAGTTAGAGGACATTTTAAACGGTCTTTTGGATTATGCTGCAGAGCGTGGTCTTTTAAAGGAAAATACGATCACCTACAGAGATCTTTTTGATACGAAGCTCATGGGGGCTCTGGTGCCGCCTCCGGGCACCGTGATCGGATATTTTCGGGGACTTTGTGACAGCTCACCGGAGGAGGCCACGGAGTTTTATTACAAATTCAGTCAGGATACGGATTACATTCGCAGATATCGTATTGCGAGGGATAAAAAGTGGACAGTCGATACCGAATACGGAACGCTTGATGTAACGATTAATCTTTCTAAACCGGAGAAGGATCCGAAGGCAATTGCGGCTGCGAAGAACGCAAAGCAGAGTTCTTATCCGAAGTGTCTTTTGTGTAAGGAAAATGAGGGGTATGCAGGTCGTGTGAACCATCCTGCACGCCAGAATCATCGCGTTATGCCGGTTACGATAGACGGAAAGCCATGGGGATTCCAGTATTCGCCATATGTGTATTATCCGGAACACTGTATTTTGTTCAATATGGAGCATACACCGATGAAGATCGATGAGTCGGCATTTCGAAAGCTCCTGGATTTCATCAGACAATTTCCGCACTATTTCATTGGTTCCAATGCAGATCTGCCGATCGTAGGCGGTTCGATACTGGCACATGAGCATTTTCAGGGCGGACACTACGAGTTTGCCATGGAGCGGGCTGACATCAGAGAACAGGTCACGATTCCCGGATTTGAAGAATTAGAGGCAGGGATTTTGAATTGGCCGATGTCCGTAATCCGTATCAGGCACGAGGATTCGGAATATTTAGTAAAGGCAGCGGCTCACATTTTGGAAAGCTGGCGCGGATACACGGATGAAGATGCATTTATTTATGCCGAGACGGATGGGGAACCGCATAATACGATCACGCCGATTGCAAGAAAGAAAAAAGGAAAATATGAATTAGATTTAGTACTGCGTAATAATATTACTACAGAGGAGCATCCTTTGGGTGTGTATCATCCACATAAAGAACTTCATCACATCAAGAAGGAAAATATCGGGCTGATCGAGGTTATGGGACTCGCTGTTCTGCCGGCAAGATTGAAGGATGAAATGAAGAAGCTCGGAGATTATATTGTAGCAGGGAAGGACATCCGTGCGGATGAGGATACGGAAAAGCATGCAGACTGGGTAGAAAGCTTTAAGGATAATTATCCGCAGATCACAGCAGAAAATGTGGAAGACATTTTGCAAAAGGAAATCGGAGTTGTCTTTAAAAAGGTTCTGGAGCATGCAGGCGTTTATAAAAATGATGAGGCAGGAAGGGCTGCTTTTAAGCGCTTTATCGAAAATGGAATCTAATCGTTAATGAGTATAGCAGGGGAGATTTGATATGCCGGATATGGAAAGATTAGAAAAAATCTTAGGAAAAGATAATATCAGAACAAAGGAGCCGCTTTCAAAGCATACGACGTTTCGAATCGGAGGACCGGCGGATGTATTTGTCACACCGGATACTTTGGAGAGATTTGAAGATACTCTTTCTTATCTGAGGCGCGAAGGGGAAGCATATTTTATTTTGGGAAATGGAAGTAATCTTCTGGTCAGTGACCGGGGGTTTCCCGGAGTAATCGTGGCGACACATGTTCCGGGACGGGGAAGCATACATGCGGAAGGCTTCGGGATAGAAGAGTATATGGAAGGCACGCGAGAAGAAACAGAAGCTCTGTTAGAGAGTATTTTGGGACAACATACTGTGCTTAAGGCAGAGGAAGGAAGGCATATTGTGGCAGCAGGGAGCGGCATTCTGCTTTCAACACTTGCAAACGGGATTGCCGGAAAAGGGTACCGGGGCTTTGAATTTGCGGCCGGGATTCCGGGAACGTTAGGCGGAGCTGTAACGATGAATGCGGGTGCTTACGGCGGCGAGGTCGGAGATGTGCTTCTGGGGGCTGTCGTTCTTTTAAAGGATGGAGAAAAAAGGTTTCTGACGACGGCAGAATTAGAGCTCGGCTACCGGAGCAGTCTGGTACAAAAAGAGGACATGATCGTTTTGCTTGCAGTCTTTGTATTTGATGAAGGAAATCCCGAGGAGATCAGACAGACGATACAGGAGTTAAACAGGAAGCGAAAGGAAAAGCAGCCACTTAATTACGGAAGTGCCGGTAGTACATTCAAAAGACCGGAGGGATATTTTGCCGGAAAGCTGATCGAGGACGCAGGACTAAAGGGCTATCGTGTCGGTGATGTTATGGTTTCGGAAAAGCATGCAGGATTTGTGGTCAATGTTGGTGAGGGGACCTGTGAACAGGCACTTTCTGTGATCCGGCATGTAAGAGAGCAGGTGAAGGAAAGATTTGGCGTGGATTTAGAGCCGGAGGTTAAGATATTGGCATGATGCGGCAATAGGATTTATACCGGTGAAAAAACAGGAAGGATAGCAGAATATGCGTTTTGTAATTATTTCGGGAATGTCGGGTGCCGGACGCGGTTCGGTTTTAAGGATGCTTGAGGATATTGGTTATTTTTGTATTGATAATCTTCCTGTCCGCATGATTCCGAAGCTCACACAGGCCTTTATCAGTGAAGGAAAATCCATCGATGGCGTAGCGCTTGGAATCGATATAAGAAATCTTGAAGGACTTTCGGAGCTTAAGGACATTTTAGAGGAGCTTAAGGAATCCGGTTATCATTATGAGATTTTGTTTCTGGAGGCAGATGATCATGTACTTGTTCAAAGATATAAGGAGACCAGAAGAAACCATCCTCTTGCACTTCAGGGGCGCGTGGACAAGGCAATTGAAGCAGAGCGAAAAGAGCTTGCCGATGTAAAGAAGCAGGCAGATTATATTTTGGATACCAGTCATATGCTGATCAGGGATTTGAAAAAGGAAATTGATAAAATATTCCTTGAAAAGGGCGAATATGAAAATTTTTTTGTGACAATCCTATCGTTTGGGTTTAAATACGGTATACCGGGAGATTCTGACCTGGTGTTTGATGTGCGTTTTCTGCCGAATCCTTATTATGTCAAAGAGTTAAAAGAAAAGACCGGAAATGACAGTGAGGTATATGAATTTGTTATGAATAATGAAGAAGCAGTTGTGTTTTCCAGGCAATTGTTTCAGATGGTTTCCTTTTTGATTCCGAATTATATCACGGAGGGAAAGAATCAGTTAGTCATCAGTATTGGCTGTACCGGGGGAAAACATCGTTCCGTTTCCATCGCGAGGACGCTTGCAAAAAATATGGAGAAGCTTCCATATAGCCTGAAGCTGGAGCATAGGGATATTACTCGTTAATTTTTCACTCTTTATCTGTTATACCGGAAAGATCAGCATATAGAAAGGAAACCGTATGTCTTTTTCGAGAGATGTGAAAGAGGAACTGGCAAAGCAGTACAGTCCGGGGAGACATTGCGCTATTGCAGAGTTTTCGGCACTTTTTAATATTTGCGGAAGGATAAAAGAGGATCGTTTTGGAGAAACTTATCTGATGATTCGCACAGAAAACTTGACAGTAGCCAAAAAATCTTATATCTTATTAAATAGAGCGTTTGAAGCAGAGACAGATATTATGGTCAGAAATCATAATGTGAGAAGCAGTGGAATGCATTATTCCCTGTTTGTGAGGAAGAAGTCGGATGTGCTTCAGATACTAAAGGCATTAAAGGTCATTGACGATCAGGGAAACATATTGGGAGCTTCTCTGCATATACAGTGGCGATTGGTGCAAAATACATGCTGCAAGAGGGCGTTTTTAAGGGGAAGCTTTCTGGCGGCAGGTTCTATTACAGATCCGAAAAAAGCGTATCATTTGGAGCTGGCATTACAGGATGAAAGATATGCAAAAGAGATACAGAAGCTTGTAGCAAATTTCGGCCCTACGATGAAGCTTGTAGAGCGGAAAAAGAATCATGTCCTTTATCTGAAAGAGGGTTCACAGATCGTGGATTTTCTGAATGTGATCGAAGCACATGTTGCTCTCATGGAATTAGAAAATGTCCGTATTTTAAAGGAAGTACGGAATTCTGTCAACCGTCAGGTAAACTGTGAAACGGCAAATATAGGGAAAACCGTTGCAGCGGCGGCGAGACAGGTGGAGGATATCAGGTATATACAGTGTAATATGGGGTTTAGTCAACTGACGAGCGGTTTGCGGGAAATTGCTGAACTTAGGTTGGAGTTTCCGGATTTATCTCTGTCAGAATTGGGACAGATGTTGGAGAGGCCGATCAGTAAGTCCGGTGTAAATCACCGTTTGCGCAAAATCAGTAAAATCGCAGAACAGTTAAGGGAAAAAAACGGGGAGAGCGTCCCTTGACAGATTGAAAGCAGGAGGACTAACATTCATGGTTACGAAAAAGATCAAAATCCAGATTCAGAACAATATGGAGGCAAGGCCGGTTGCTGTGCTTGTACAGGTGGCAAGCCAGTTTAACAGCAGCATCTATGTAGAGTCGGGAGATAAGAAGGTCAATGCAAAAAGTATTATGGGAATGATGGCACTTGGACTGAATTCAGGAGAAGAGGTCGTTGTTTCGGCAGATGGAGAGGATGAAACAAATGCCATGCAGGATATTGAGAAATATTTAAGTGCGGCAGAGGCATAGGATAAATTCGAAAGCTGCAGATCAGTGTTCCACTTAACAGCAGAATGTTTTCGGACAGTCTGACAGGGTTTATAGAAAATAGTTGAATAAGAATGTATAAGGGTTCCCTTTTGAGGGCAGCGGTGTGCGCTGCCCTTTTTAAGGCTACAGGAAGGAGAAAGCCATGGGATTTACACATTTGCATGTGCACACGGAATATTCGCTTTTAGATGGCTCGTGCAAGATCGGTGAGCTTATTTCGCGCGCGAAGGATTTGGGAATGGCGCATTTAGCGATTACGGATCATGGGAATATGTATGGTGTGATTGATTTTTATAAGGCGGCAAAAAATGCGGGGATCAATCCCGTGATCGGCTGTGAGGTTTATGTGGCTGTCGGTTCCCGATTTGAAAAGGAGACTTCTAAGGGGGAAGAACGGTATCATCATTTGGTACTTTTGGCAGAGAATAATAAGGGATATTCTAATTTAATGAAAATAGTTTCAATCGGTTTTACAGAGGGGTTTTATTATAAACCGCGTGTGGATTATGAAGTGCTTGAAAAATATCATGAGGGCATTATTGCTTTAAGTGCCTGCTTAGCGGGTATTGTTTCAAGCAATTTAAGGAAAGGGCTATATGAGGAGGCAAAAAGGGAGGCGCTGCGCCTGTCTGAGATTTTTGGTGAGGAACATTTTTATCTGGAGCTGCAGGATCATGGGATTCCGGATCAGCAGACGGTCAACCAGGGAATGCTGAGACTGAAAGAGGAAACGGGACTTCCGCTTGTAGCGACAAATGACGTGCATTATATCATGGAGGAGGATGCGGAAGCACATGATATCCTGTTATGTATACAGACGAAAAAGTTAGTGACGGATTCAGACAGAATGCGCTATGAGGGGGGACAGTATTACTTAAAATCCGAGGAGGAGATGCGCAGGCTGTTTCCATATGCATCTGAGGCGATTGATAATACGGAGAAGATTGCTAAGCGTTGTCATGTCGAGATCACTTTTGGTGATTACAAGCTGCCCAGATTTGATGTACCGGAGGGCTTTACGGCGTGGGAGTATCTGAATAAGCTATGTGAGGATGGACTGGAGGAGAGATACGGAGAAGCAGCTGAAGAACATAAACAGAGGCTTTCCGAAGAGTTAGGTGTCATCCGGGAAATGGGTTTTGTAGATTATTTCCTGATCGTCTGGGATTTCATACGGTTTGCCAGGGAGCGTGGAATCAGTGTAGGTCCTGGAAGAGGTTCCGCGGCGGGAAGTATTGTTTCCTATGCACTTGGAATTACCAATATTGATCCGATACGGTATCAGCTTTTGTTTGAACGTTTCCTGAATCCGGAGCGTGTGACGATGCCGGATATTGATATTGATTTTTGCTATGAAAGAAGACCGGAGGTGATTGACTATGTTATGGAAAAGTACGGCAAGGATCATGTTGTACAGATTGTGACCTTTGGTACTTTAGCGGCAAGGGGTGTCATCAGGGATGTCGGAAGGGTGCTGAATCTTCCGTATAATTATGTGGATGTCATAGCAAAATCCATACCGATGGAGCTTGGGATTACGATAGATAAAGCATTGGAAGAGAACCCGGAGCTGCGAGAACTCTATGAGACGGACGAGCAGGCTGCGAATCTGATCGATATGTCGAAAAGACTGGAGGGACTTCCGAGACATACTTCGATGCATGCGGCAGGGGTATTGATCAGTCCGAAGCCGGTGGATGAGTATGTGCCGCTTTCAAAAGCCGCAGATGGTACGATCACGACGCAGTATACGATGACTACATTAGAGGAGTTAGGGCTCTTGAAAATGGACTTTCTGGGACTCAGAACTCTTACGGTGATCCAAAATGCGGCACAGATGGCAGGATGTTCTGATGATACAGTCATGGATATTGATTTTGAGGACAAAAATATTTATGAGATGATCAGTGCCGGACATACAGAGGGAGTTTTTCAGCTTGAGAGTGCCGGTATGAAACAGTTTATGACTGAGTTAAAACCGGAGAATATGGAGGATGTGATCGCGGGGATTTCCTTGTATCGTCCGGGGCCGATGGATTATATTCCGCAGTACATCAAGGGAAAAAATAATAAAGAGAGTGTCACCTATGACTGTCCGCAGCTAAAACCGATCTTAGAGCCGACCTATGGATGTATCGTCTATCAGGAGCAGGTCATGCAGATCGTCCGGAGTCTGGCAGGCTATAGCTTCGGCAGAAGCGATCTGGTCCGTCGTGCCATGTCCAAGAAAAAGGCCTCCGTGATGAATGCGGAACGGCAGAATTTCGTATACGGGAATGAGGCAGAGGGTGTAAAAGGCTGCGTTGCAAACGGAATCTCCGAAGAGATTGCCAACAAAATTTATGATGATATGACCGATTTTGCAAAGTATGCCTTTAATAAGTCACATGCCGCTGCGTATGCCGTTGTTGCGTACCAGACCGCATATTTGAAATATTATTATCCGGTGGAGTTTATGGCGGCGCTGATGACTTCGGTAAAGGATAACACCGGAAAGGTACTAAGCTATGCCATGACCTGTGCACAGATGGGGATTGAAATCCAGGGACCGGATGTCAATGAGGGCTTCAGTGCTTTTTCGGTCAGTGACGGCAAGATCCGGTTCGGAATGTCTGCGATCAAGGGAGTTGGTGATGCTGTCGTCCGGACGATTGTAGAGGAGCGGAAGCGGGGTGGAAGGTATACCTCTATGGAGGATTTTATGGCGCGCCTTTCTTCAAAGGAGGTCAATAAGCATACGATTGAAAATTTCATCAAGTCGGGTGCCTTTGACAGCTTTCCCGGGACAAGAAAACAAAAACTCCTTTCCTACCAGACAATGCTCGATGGGATTAACCGGGAGAAAAAGGATAATCTGAGCGGTCAGCTCTCTCTGTTTGATCTGGGGGATGACGAGCTTGCCGGTGCGAACCGGGTAGAATTTCCGGATGTCGGAGAATTTGATAAGGAGGAACTCCTGTCTTATGAAAAAGAAACACTTGGTGTCTATATAAGCGGACATCCGCTGGAGCAATATATGGGACTGATGGAGGAAAATTGTACCAGAAAGTCTTCTGATTTTCTTTTAGATGCGGAAACAGAGAATGAAAAAGACAGACAGCCGGGGGTTGTGGATGGAGAGGTAGTGGTGATCGGCGGTATATTGACGGAAAAGAAGGTCAAGACAACAAAAAAGAATACGCTGATGGCATATCTGACGATAGAAGACTTGTATGGAACGGTAGAGGTGACTGTTTTTCCGAAGGACTATGAAAAGAATAAAGAGTTTCTCGCCGAGGAGAGCAAGATTTTTGTAAAAGGACGGGCAGACGTCGATGCAGACAGGGGCGCAAAGCTGATCTGTCAGGAAATTATTCCTTTTGAGCAGATTCCATGTGAATTATGGTTAAAGTTTCAGGATATGGATGCATTTAAAAAGCAGGAGGAGGAGCTTTACAAACGATTGTCGGCATATGACGGTCAGGACACGGTTTATGTCTATGTTTCAAAGGAAAAGAAGATCAAGCGACTGGCAAAAAATCATTCGGTAAATGCAAGAATGCTTATAGATTCGGGACTTTTTGAAGGATTTGGAGGGGAGTCGGTCGCAATTCGTGAAAAGAGTATTGAAAAATAATGAAAATTATCGTAAAATCATATGTAAGGGTGTTTCAATACCGGCAGGAAAGAGAGGAGGAGGAAAGGTGAGCGACCAGATAAAGACGATTGGAGTGCTGACGAGCGGTGGTGATGCGCCGGGCATGAATGCGGCAATTCGTGCCGTAGTCCGTACCGGTATCTCCAATGGCTTAAAGATAAAAGGGATCAGAAGGGGTTATGCGGGACTGCTCGAAGAGGATATCTATGAGATGGGTAATCTGACAGTTTCAGATATTATTCAGACCGGCGGTACGATCCTTTATACGGCCCGCTGTATGGAGTTTAAGGAGGAAAAGTACCAGATCAAAGGTGCCGAGATCTGCAGAAAGCATGGAATCGACGGGATTGTCGTGATCGGTGGTGACGGTTCGTTTAACGGTGCCAGCAAATTAGCGGCACAGGGAATCAATACGATTGGAGTTCCGGGAACGATTGATCTTGATATTGCGTGTACCGAGTATACGATCGGGTTTGATACTGCAATCAATACGGCGATGGAAGCAATCGATAAGCTCCGCGACACCTCGGAGTCCCATGAACGGTGCAGTATCATTGAGGTAATGGGACGGACGGCGGGACATATTGCTCTTTGGACCGGTATAGCCAGTGGTGCGGAATATATTTTAACTACAGAGGAATATCATGGAGATATTTCCCGTATTATTAAGAAGATTCAGGATCGCCGCCGTTTGGGCAAGAAAAACCATATTATTGTTAATGCGGAAGGGATCGGCAACTCTAATGAGATGGCAAAGGTGATTGAGATTGCTACCGGCGTGGAGACGAGAGCGACGATTTTGGGACATATTCAGCGTGGTGGAAATCCGACCTGTAAGGATCGTGTCTTTGCATCGGCAATGGGAGCTAAGGCGGTAGAGCTGTTATGTGAGGGCAAGACAAACCGGGTAGTCGGTTATCATCATGGGGAATTTGTGGACTATGATATACAAGAGGCATTAGCGATGGAAAAAGGCTTAGATCCATATTTGTCTCATATTACAAGAAAATTGACAACCAGATAATAACAGTAGTAAACGACAAAAGTAAGTTTACTTTTCTTTAGAAACAAAACCTTATATCAAAGTTTTGTTTCTGTTTAAAAGAAAATTACTAAAGTCGTTAACTAAAAAACTTAATGTAGGAGGTATTATTATGAAGAAGTTTTTTAAGGTGTTGGCATGTGCAGGTGCGATCATCGGGGGTGCGGCGGGAGTTTATTATTTCCTGCAAAAGAGAAAAGATGAGGATTCATTTGATTTTGATGATGACGATTTCGATGATATCTTTGATGACGATGATGATGACAGGGACTATGTAACACTTCCGATTGACGGAGAAGAAGAATAGGTTAAAAAGCGGATAAGGATCCCGGCGGAGAACTTCGCCGGGTTTTTTCTTGCATTCCTTTTCTGCTTTGTGGTATAGTGTATGTTGTTTTATGAATGAAAAGACAGAGGAGCAAAACCATGAGTGAATATACAGGAAAAGAAATTGTCGTATTAGAAGGTCTTGAGGCTGTCAGAAAAAGACCGGGCATGTATATCGGATCGACCGGCAGCAGGGGACTTCATCATCTGATCTGGGAGATCTTAGATAATGCAATCGATGAGCATTTGGCGGGATTCTGCAGTGAGATCCATCTGACTGTTTTGCAGGATGGAGGAATCTGTATAGAAGATAATGGACGAGGTGTTCCTGTGGATCTGCATCCGACGCAGAAGATTCCGACCGTAAGAGTGGTCTATACCGTGCTTCATGCCGGCGGCAAGTTCGGCAATGGGGCGTACAAGGTTTCCGGTGGTCTGCACGGAGTTGGATCTTCAGTTGTAAACGCACTTTCGACGAAGATGATCGCAGAGGTGAAAAGAGACGGGAAAATCTACCGTGATGAATATAAAGACGGCGGACATCCGGCAGTGAAGTTAGAAAACGGGATGCTTCCTATAGTCGGAAAGTGTGCAAAGAAGGATACCGGCACAAAGGTAATCTTTTATCCGGATCCGGAAATTTTCGAAACAACTGTTTTTAAGGCAGATGTGATCAAAAAAAAGCTAAAAGAAATTGCATTTTTAAATAAAAAACTGAAACTAATATACCGGAATGAGTTTGACGGCGAGGAAGCAGAGTATCTTGAAGAATATGGGATTAAAAGCTTTGTCAGCTATATCAACAGGGAAGCTGCAGTGCTTCATAAGGAACCAATATATATAGAAGGAAAGAGCGGAGATATTGAAGTTGAGATTGCCTTTCAGTATACGACGAATTTTACAGAACAGATCAATCCTTATTGCAACCGCATTAATGTAGTGGATGGCGGAACCCTGGTGACCGGCTTTAAGACGGCGCTTACCAGAGTGATGAATTCGTATGCCAGAGAGCTTGGGGTGCTAAAGGACAAGGATGAGAATTTCGATGGAAAGGATATCAGAAACGGTCTGGTGGCGATCATTTCCATTAAGCATCCGGATCCGCAGTTCGAAGGTCAGACGAAGACGAAGCTCGGTAACACTGACGCGAAAACAGCAGTAGAGGATGTATTTAGTGCAGAGGTACAGAGATATCTGGATAAAAATGTCGAGGTTTTGAAAAAAATCTTAGATAATTCCCTAAAATCCTACAATGCCAGAAAAGCAAGTGATAAGGCGAGGACGGCTGTGCTAAAGCAACTGAATGATGCGGAAACAAAGAGTAAATTGGCTTCCTGCACCTCGAAAAAGCCGGAGGAATGCGAGGTTTATATTGTTGAGGGAGATTCGGCGGGCGGTACGGTAAAGACGGCAAGAAACCGGAAGACCCAGGCGGTGCTGCCGCTTCGGGGCAAGATTTTAAATGTGGAAAAGGCATCCTTAGAAAAAATTTTGCAAAACAATGAAATTAAATCCATGATCGCTTCCTTTGGCTGTGGCATTGGAGATGAGTTTGACATTACAAAGCTCCGCTACGATAAAATCATAATTTTGACGGATGCAGATGTGGACGGTGCGCATATCAGTACACTTTTACTGACATTCTTTTACCGTTTTATGCCGGAGCTTATTTATGCGGGAAAAATCTACCGTGGTCTTCCGCCTCTTTATAAGGTGGATTATGAGAAAAAGGGCGCTTCTAAGGATAAAGAAGCTTTAGGGAAAAAGCGCGGAAAAAAGAAATATTCCGAATATGTCTTTAATGATTTTGAGTTAGAGAAGTTTCGTAAGAATAAAGACAATAAAATCATCAGTATCCAGCGTTATAAAGGACTTGGAGAAATGGACGCAGAGCAGCTCTGGGAGACGACGCTGGATCCGGAGCAGAGGATTCTTGCGCAGGTTTCGATCAGTGATACGGTAGAGGCAGATGATATTACGACCACTCTGATGAGCAGCAATGTACCGCCGAGACGGCAGTTCATTATGGAAGAGGCAAAATATGCCACTCTGGATGTCTGATAGATTGTCAGGGTGAAACGGCGTTTGTGAAATCCTCACACAAATCAGGAGCATTAAGCTGCTGCATTCGCAGCATGGAGGTTAAAATATGAAGACAAAAGAAGCACAGATCATACAGCTTGATTTTGCAGATGAGATGAAAAATTCCTATCGGGATTATGCGGTCAGTGTCATCATTGCAAGAGCGCTTCCGGATGTAAGAGATGGTCTTAAGCCGGTACAGAGGAGGATCCTCTATGCCATGACGGAGCTCGGCCTTTCTCCGGATAAGCCGCACAGAAAGAGTGCCCGTATCGTTGGTGATACCATGGGTAAATATCATCCGCACGGTGACAGCTCAATTTATGATGCATTAGTGCATATGACAGAGGAGTTTTCTCTTGTCATGCCTTTGGTGGACGGGCACGGAAACTTTGGCTCGATTGACGGTGATGGTGCTGCCGCGATGCGTTATACGGAGGCGAGACTTTCGACCGGAGCGATGACGCTTCTCGAAAATCTGGATAAAGGACTGGTGCCATTTGGCCCGAACTTTGATGAGAGTGAGAAGGAACCGCTTGTGCTTCCGGCGACGCTGCCAAATCTTTTGATCAACGGTACAACCGGTATTGCAGTCGGCATGGCGACCAATATTCCGACGCATAATGTCGGAGAGGTGATCGACGGAGTGATTGCATACATTAAAAATCCCGGGATTACGACAAAGGGCTTGATGAAATATATTAAAGGACCGGATTTTCCGACCGGAGCGATCATCACAAATGCCGATGCGATTGAGGAAATCTATGAGACAGGAGAAGGAAAACTAACCCTTCGGGCGAAGACAGAGATTGAAAAGAGTGAGTACGGCAGACAGAATATTGTGATTACGGAAATACCGTATACCGTGGCAGGAAACAAGACAAGGCTTCTGGAAAATCTGATTTCTCTAATGAAAGATAAGGTTTTTGACGAAATTTATGATGTCCGGGATGAATCTTCTAAAGAAGGAATCCGGCTGATCATCGAAGTAAAAAAGGACAGAAATATTGAAAATCTTTTAAACGGTCTTTATAAAAAGACGGCAATGGAAGATACTTATAGTGTCAATATGCTGGCTGTCAAGGACAAGCAGCCGATCACCTTTAACTTAAAAATGTTGATCGGGGAGTTTGTTGCTTTTCAGGAGGAGCTTTATACGAAGGAATATAAACACCTTCTTGCAAAAGCAACAGACCGTCTGGAGATTGTGGATGGCCTGATCAAGGCAACGGATGTGATCGACCTGATTATTGAAATCTTAAGAGGCAGTGAGTCGGTCAGACAGGCGAAGGCTTGCCTGACTGCGGGAAATATCACGGGGATCAGATTCAAGAGCAAAAAATCAGAGAAGGAGGCACAGACGCTTGATTTTACAGAGCGTCAGGCAGATGCAATCCTTGCAATGCCGCTCAGCCGTCTGATCGGATTGGAGCTTTTGAAGCTGCATCAGGAGAGTGATGTGCTTCATGCAAATATTGAGGAGTATAATAAGGTTCTGGGAGACCGGGCAGAGCTTCACAAGCTGATTATCGCAAGGCTGAAAAATTATAAAAAGCAGCTGGCAAGGCCAAGGCTTACCGAGCTTGCAAATATGGAAAAGGGCAAGTATGTTGAGGAAATCAAGGAGGAGGAGCTTTTTATCCTGATTGACCGGTTTGGATATGTGAAATCTGTGGACAGCCAGAGCTATTCAAGGATTGCTGAGGAGAGTCTTAAGGAATATACACACATTGTTTCGGTGAAAAATACGGATAAGCTTTGTGTATTCACTGCAGAGGGGAATATGCATCAGGTAAAGGTGATGAATATTCCGAAGGGCAGGAATAAGGATAAGGGAGTTTTGATCCAGACACTCTGCAAGGTCGAAAATGAGAATGTATTATTTTATATCGGACTCGAAAGCTTATTGGAATCACAGCTTTTCTTTGCGACAAAGCAGGGCTTTGTAAAACAGGTGTCCGGGATCGAATTTGAAACGAACCGTTTAACGATTGCTTCGACAAAGCTTGCGGAAGGGGATACCGTGGCAGGAATCACGGCGCTCACAGTCATGGATGTGATCAATCCGGATGAAAAAGTGATCCTGATCACGAAAAAGGGATTGTCTCTGGGATTTCCGCTTTATGAGGTAAGTGAGTTAAAGAAGACAAGCCGTGGGGTAAAGGGGATTGCATTGGAGCAGGATGATTATGTGGAGTATGCGGCGGTAGTTTCGCCGGAGCAGGAGGAAATCGTTTTTGAAGGAAAGCGGTTTTCGCCCGGGAAAATACGGAACAGAAAACGCGCGGCAAAAGGACAGAAGGCGCAGATTAGAAAAGGAGATAAGTCATGAAAAAAGTACCATTTGTAACGAAGGAACAGGTAGAAGAAATTGTGAAAACATACCCGACACCATTTCATATTTACGATGAAAAAGGAATTCGGGAAAATGCCAGAAGAATGAAAGAAGCATTTTCCTGGAATAAGGGTTTTCGTGAGTATTTTGCCGTGAAAGCAACTCCGAATCCGTATATTATGAAGATACTGCAGGAGGAAGGCTGCGGGGTGGACTGTTCGTCGCTCACAGAGCTGATGCTTTCAGAAGCCTGCGGCTTTCAAGGCTCTGATATCATGTTTTCTTCGAATGTAACACCGGCGGAGGAGTATATAAAGGCAAAGGAACTCGGTGCATATATCAATTTGGATGATATCACGCATATCGATTTTTTGAATGATGTGGCGGGAATCCCGGAGACAATCTGCTGTCGTTTTAATCCGGGCGGTGTGTTTAAGATGGGAACAGATATCATGGATAACCCCGGCGATGCGAAATATGGTATGACAAAGGAACAGTTAATCGAAGCGTTTCAAAGGTTAAAGGAGCTTGGGGCAAAGCGCTTCGGCATTCATTCATTTTTAGCATCCAACACGGTGACGAATGAATATTATCCGACACTTGCGGGCATACTTTTTTCACTTGCAGTAGAGGTGAAGGAGAAAACAGGGGTAGAACTTGCGTTTATCAATCTGTCCGGTGGCATCGGCATTCCTTATACTCCGGATAAAGAGCCGAATGATATTGTAGTGATCGGCAATGGTGTCAGAGAGCAGTTTGAAAAGATCATGGTGCCGAACGGGCTTTCGGATGTAGCGATTTTTACGGAGCTTGGAAGATTTATGTTAGGACCTTACGGAGGCCTGGTGGTCAAGGCAATCCATGAAAAGCATATATATAAGGAATATATCGGTGTAGATGCCTGCGCGGTAAATCTGATGAGACCGGCAATGTACGGTGCCTATCACCACATTACGGTACTTGGAAAGGAAGACGCCCCATGCGATCATACTTATGATGTGACCGGCTCCTTATGTGAGAATAATGATAAATTTGCGATTGACAGAAAGCTTCCGAAAATCGATATGGGAGACTATCTGTTTATCCATGACGCAGGGGCACATGGCTTTGCAATGGGATATAATTATAATGGAAAACTAAAATCCGCAGAGCTTCTGCTAAAGGAGGATGGAAGTGTACAGATGATAAGACGGGCAGAAACTCCGAAGGATTATTTTGCAACATTCGACTTTTCCGATATTTTAAAAAATATGAAGTGGTAGTCTTCATTCAGGATACAAAAGAAAAAATCCCTTCTGCTGCTATGCGGCAAAGAGGGATTTTTTCTTTTTTGTGAAAAAGGTCATTAAAGGTTTTCGAAAAAACTCCGATAAATATTATGAAACTATTCAGAAACTATGTTAGGTGGTGATTACAATGAGAGTTGAAGCAGTGAATCAGATCAGCCAGATTTATAAACCGGCAGGGGCAAAAAAGTATAGTAAGCAGGGAAGCGTTACGAACAAAGATGCCTATGAAATCTCTCAGTCAGCAAAGGATTACCAGGTTGCAAAAAATGCAGTTGCTAACAGCGCAGATGTCAGGGAAGATAAAGTAGCGCAATTAAAAGAGGCTCTTGCTTCCGGAAGCTATAATGTATCTGCACAGGAAGTTGCAGAGAAGATTGTCAGCAATTATTTTGACTATACTGCATAGAAATGAGGTTTTGCTTTGGCTAGTTTGATGGAAGAACTTCTCACCGCTTTGGAAGGTGAGAAGCAGGTTTATGAGGATTTGATTCCGGTGTCAGAGAGGAAAACAGGGATTCTTGTCAAAGGTGACTTGAAAGAGCTTGAGTCTGTGACGGAGGAAGAACAGCTTCTGATTGAAAAAGCGGCAGCCCTTGGAAAGAAAAGGGAAGAAGTGATCGAGAATATCGGAGTGGTTCTTAACAAGGATGCGAAGACACTAGACTTAGCTACTCTGTCTAAACTCCTGGCGAAACAGCCGGATGAAAAAGAGAAATTAGTCAGACTTCATGATTCGCTGAAGTTTGTTATGAAGCGATTGATCGAAGTAAATGAAAAAAATAAAAATTTAATAGAAAATTCCCTTGAAATGGTAGAATTCAATATGAATTTTATTCAAAGTACACGGATGTCACCAGGGGTAAATAATTACGATAGAAATGCAGCTTCCACCAATTACGGAACGGGGACGCTTCCGCCGAGTGGATTTGATGCAAAACAGTAATTATGTCAGGCTTTTGCAAGGAAAGCCTGACGATACCCGGGGGCTATCCGTGTGCTTTTTTATAGCATGAAAAAGATATTATTAAGGTAAGGGGATTTTATAGAAATGTTATTATAAAAGATTTTGGGTAATTGATGGATAGCAGTAAAGAAAAGAGGAAGGCCCATGAGTTTATTTACAAGCTTTAACGCAGGTGTGGCAGGAATCAAGACCGCACAGTCAGGACTGAATACAACGGCGCATAATGTCGGCAATACCAAAACGCCGGGATATACCAGACAGCAGAATATCCAGTCTGATACCTATTATCAGGTGTTCAAGGATACGGATAAGGCTACGATGCAGATCGGTTACGGAACGACGTTAGCAGAGATTAGACAGACGCGTGATATTTTCCTGGACAGAGAGTATCGTACGGAGGCTGGTCGTTTGGAGTTTTATGATGTACAGTATACGACGGCTCAGGAAATTGAGAATATTCTGGGTGAGATGGAGGGAGTTGAGTTTGATGACGCCCTGCAGAAAATGTGGGAAAATATCGAATCCCTTTCTACGAATCCGGAGAGCATTACAAACCGTGAGCTGTTCATCACACAGGCAGAGGCGTTTTTAGAGAAAGCAAATAATGCCTATCAGGCGTTAAGAAATTATCAGATTAATTTAAATACACAGATTGAAGAGCAGGTTACAAGCGTAAACAGGATTGCAGATCAGATTGCAGAACTGAATCTAAAGATTGCGACAAAGGAAGCTTCCGGTGCGGAAAATGCAAACGATTACCGCGATGCCAGAAATCTTTTAATGGATGAGCTTTCAAAATATACCTATTTTGAATATAGGGAACACTACAACGGTATGGTGGAGATTCGAATGAATAATGCCCCTTTGGTGGATGACACGAATGTACATCATCTGAAGTGTGAGAGACTTGGCCTGCAGAAGGTGGATGAGAACGGAAATATTATTGAAGACAACACCGTAGAGACTGAGATGTATAACGTAGTATGGGCGAGTGGCGGATTTGGAGATGTCTATGATATCGACAGTGCTTATACCAGTGCGAACAATTCCGATGTAGGCTCCATTCTCGGCATTCTGACCGCAAGGGGCAGAAAATACGGATATTATACAGATATTCCTGTACGAAGCGATTATAACAGCGACAAGCAGTATGAGGCAGCGATTAAAGCATTTAATGATACGACAGGGAATTGCCTCTTGGAAAAGGTAGAGGCGCAGTTTGATCTTTTGATCCACAAAGTGGTTACGGCGATCAATGATGCATTTGCACCGAATGTGAGCATTTCAAACGGAGATGTCAAGCTCGGAACGGGAGATACCCAGTCAGATGCAGCAAGTGTGACTGCAAAGGACGGTACGGTGATTACACTGGATGGTATTCAGGTTTTGGATGCCTCCCGCTGTCCGGTTGGTGCAGATGATGACGAAACGATCGGTACGGAGCTGTTTGTCAGAAAGGCAGAGGATGACGGTCAGCGCTACAATATATATGAAGTGGACGGACCGTTATATATCAAGGATGAAGATGGAAACGACATTCCGATTACACAGCGGGTAGAAGTGGATGACGGCAGTGGTGGAAAAACATATGCATATAAGTTATATGTATATCGGGAAGAAAATAAAAAGGATGTCAACACGCTATATACCGTACAGAATTTAGAATTAAACCAAAAAGTATTAGAAAATTATTCGTATCTTCCGGTGAAAGCAAATCCGGCAAATGGTATGTCCGGTGCTTATGACATGGATATTTATAGGGATATGTTAGCAAACTGGCGCAGGAAGGATACCATGTTAGATCCAAACGAGCTTGCTGAGTACAGTGCGGAGGGCTTTTATGATGCACTGGTTGGCAATCTGGGAACACAGGGAAGCGTATGGAAGAGCATTGTAACGAATCAGGAAAAATTGAGAGACAGCGTAGAGGATAAGCGTCAGCAGGTATCCGGAGTATCAACAGACGAAGAATTAGTATCACTTTTAATGTATCAGCATGCGTATAATGCAGCGTCCAGATACATTACCGTGATTGATGAAATGTTGGAGCATATCATTGAAAGATTAGGATAGGAGGGTTTGCATTATGCCATCATCATTTTTTGGAATTAATATTGCGCGTTCCGGTATGTCAACCTACAATGCATGGTTAAATACGACCGGTCATAATGTAGCAAATGTTAAGACGGAGGGCTATTCGAGGCAGTATGTCGACCAGCGTGCGACAGAGGCGATTTCCTTAGGAACCTCCTATGGTATGGTTGGCTCCGGTGTAGAGGCACGCAGTATTTTAAGTCAGAGAGACGTTTATTTTGATACGAAATACCGTCTTGCAAATACGGATTACGGAAAGTACGAAACCTTCAGCTATTATATGCAGAGCATTGAAGACTATCTGTATGCAAAAACACCGAACAGTGGTGCGATTACAAATGCAATGGATTCGTTTTTTAATACGATCAAGGGTTTGACGACGGATTCTGCGGACAGCACGAAGCGCGCACAGGCGATTGGTTATGCCAGAAATTTGACGGAATATATTAGCGAAGCAGCACAGAATCTGAAAAATCTGCAGGAAGATGTCAACGGGCAGATTGCCGACACCGTGGATCAGATCAATGCATATGGCGAGGAAATTGCTTCTCTTACACATCAGATCAATGCATTGGAGGTATACGGTTCCAGGGCGAATGACTTAAGAGACCAGCGTGCGACTTTGATTGATAAATTATCAGAGCTTGCCGATGTAAAGGTGGTCGAGAAAGAGCCGTATGACGGGCAGGGGATCAAGCAGTTTATCGTTTCGATTGACAATGCGATTTTAGTCGATACCAATATTGCACATAAACTATATTATCAGGCAAGAGATACCTATAATGCGATGAATGATATTGATAATCTCTACGATCTTCGCTGGGATACCGGACAGGATTTCGGAATCCATGACAGAGAACTTGGCGGTAAGCTGCAGGCACTTTTTGAGTTAAGAGACGG
>CADBMH010000004.1 GCA_902795705.1 uncultured Lachnospiraceae bacterium
ATTCCTTAAATAAAAGAAGCCTGGTTTTAGATGCAGCAGATTATATCCGCCTGGAAATCGGGCAGACGAAGGAAACAACAGAGGATTTAGCTTATTTTACTGCAGACGGGAGAAATGTAGGTGATCTGCATACCGGGGATGTGCTCGAAATCAAAGTTCCGCATGCAGAGACAAAGCTCATTAAGCTGTCGGGAATCCATTTTTATGAAAGAATGCGGGAAAAGTTGAATGGGAATTAAGTATGTTTTTGTAAGAAATGTCCGGTTTGTACCGGTAAAATAATAGAAAAGGAGAAATCAGCTATGGCAGAGTATACGACACAGATGGATGCGGCGAGAAAAGGGATCAAGACGAAGGAGCTCCTTGCTGTTGCAAAGAAAGAAAAGATGGATGCAGATGTGCTTATGGATCTGGTGGCGAAGGGACAGGTGATCATTCCGGCAAATAAGCTGCATACCTGTCTGGAACCGAATGGTATCGGAAACAGATTATCTACGAAGATCAATGTGAATCTGGGAACCAGCCGTGACTGGACGGATCTTGATATGGAGATGGAAAAGGTGAACAGTGCGGTGGCAATGGGAGCGGAGGCGATTATGGATCTGAGCTCATTCGGAGATACACAGAAATTCCGGAAAAAGCTGACCGGTGAATGCCCTGCGATTATCGGAACAGTTCCGATTTATGATGCGGTTGTTTATTATCATAAGGCATTAAAGGAGATAACAACGGAGGAATGGCTGGATATTGTGGAAATGCACGCAAAAGACGGTGTGGATTTTATGACGATCCATTGTGGTATTAATAAAGAGACGGCAAAGCATTTCAAGAAAATGAAGAGACTTATGAATATCGTTTCCAGAGGAGGTTCGATCATCTTTGCATGGATGGAGATGACGGGAAAGGAAAATCCGTTTTATGAGCATTATGACAGGATTTTGGATATCTGTCAGAAATATGATGTGACGATGAGCCTTGGAGATGCCTGCCGTCCCGGCTGTCAGGCAGATGCTTCTGACGTCTCACAGATTCAGGAGCTCATCACTCTTGGGGAGCTGACGGAACGCGCATGGGAGAAAAATGTGCAGGTGATGATCGAAGGACCGGGACATATGGCGATCGATCAGATTGCAGCAAATATGAAAATCCAGCAGACACTCTGCAAGGGTGCGCCGTTCTATGTACTGGGACCGTTAGTGACTGATATCGCACCGGGATATGATCATATTACTTCGGCAATCGGCGGGGCGATTGCGGCAACCTATGGAGCATCCTTTCTTTGCTATGTCACTCCGGCAGAGCATTTGAGGCTTCCGGATGTCGATGATGTGAAGGAGGGGATCATTGCTGCAAAAATCGCAGCGCATGCAGCAGATATTGCAAAGGGGATTCCGGGGGCAAAGGAATGGGATTATCAGATGAGCGAGGCGAGAAAGGCACTTGATTGGGAAAAGATGTTTTCACTTGCACTCGATCCGGAAAAGGCGAGACGCTACAGAGAAGAGGCAAAGCCGGAGAAAGAGGATACCTGTTCGATGTGCGGAAATTTCTGTGCAGTTAAGAATATGAATCGAATCCTGGATGGGGAAATTGTTTCGATATTTGATGAATAGTTACTGTGAATAGTAGCGATGAATAATATGAAATTAAAATTGACTGAATGAACAGAAGATTGTATAATAGAGATTAGTTATACGGTGTTCGTGCATTGGAGGAGAAGGTGTGAAAGCAGAGTTAAAGAAAAATAGCCTGAATCAGGTTATGAAAGGAACCGAGATATTTTGTGAGGGAGAACCGGTTACAGATATCGGATTGGTGATCAAAGGACGTGTCCGTGTGCAGGCGGAGGGGATCAATATTGTTGTCGGATCAGGAAACTTTCTTGGAATCTGTGACTTAAAAGAAAAACTGCATAATGTTACATATGTAGCAGAGACGGATTTGGCGATTTACATTTTTTCTGCTTCTGATTTAAAGGCTACAGTAGCTGCTCTGATTAAGATTAATAAGGATTATGGTCCTCTTTTAGTCAGTACTTTAAGTAAATACATCCGTGAAATCCATAAAACCTATGCTGCAATCAAGCAGTGTGAGGAGGAGACGCATGATTTTATGCAGGAAACTTACCAAAGCTATATTTCCATGGGAAATGATTTTGGAGTGAAAGTCAATAAGATATCTGCAATTGAAGATTTAGGAGATGTTCCGGAGGACGGTATACTGGATGGGAGTCTTATTGACTATTATAAGGTATGTACGACGGTTCCAAATGAGGTACAGAAGGCGTTTTATGGTGCGAATCCTTTGATTACCCTGCATCATGTGACGGAGCAGACAGCGCTTGTCCGGGATCTGCTTTTTTGCTGTAAGGAAAAAGCAGAGTATTTAAAGGGTCTGGCAGGTCCTTTGATCTTGAATGACAGGAGTTTATATCTGAATATTCTGCAGCAGGCGACGATGCTGCAGAAGGCAGGAGAAAACACCGGCGAGGTCACTTCTATATTTGATGATGTCATTGATAAGATCAATGCGCTTGAGAATGTGATGTTAGATCATGCAGGTGTGAATTTAGAGATTGATCATGATTTTATGGAAGAGGCATATTTTGAGCTGATGAATGGTGGAAAAGCTTCTTCTGCTTCTTCGGATGGTGCGACAGAAGCCGGGGATGAGAGCGCTATTGATCTTTCTGTTTTAGATGGGGCTTTAGATACGATTTTAGAGTATGGAGATGTAGAGGATGAGGACGGCTTCAAGGATTTGATCGCTCAGTTTATAGATTTGAAGGATAAGTTTTCTACAGAGGACGAGGCTCGTACGCTCAGACGTGGAATCATTAAGGTATATTATAACCTGTACCGGAATGTTTTTCTTAAAGATTATCGGTCTTCAGAGGAAACACCGGTTGTTATTGATCTGTTTTTGCGTTACGGATTCTTAAGTGAGAAATTAGTAACAAAGGAGATCATGAAGGATCTTTTGTCAATTGACCGTTCTACTACCGGTATGGGGGAATGCGATGTCTATGATATGAAGGAATGGCTGACCATGATCATTTCCGGTCAAAAGGAGCCTTCAAAAAGCGAATTTGACCTGGATTTTGATGAAAACCTTCGTGAGATGCGTAAAACCGGGCAGATTACGGTGGAACAGCAGGAACAATTATCAAGAGATACAAAGGCGAAATTTGATTATGAGCTTGATAATATGTTTAAGCCGAATCACAGACTGGTGTTTAGCCAGGTGACGGCGTTTGTACCGTTTCTGTTTACGGAAGCATGTGCAAATTCGATTGAACGAAGCTATTTGTCAAAGGATAAGATCAATATTACGATACAAAAATTGCGCAGAATTGATTTTTCTGTTTTTTACAGGGAGGGCTTATACGGAAAGGAAGGTCCGTTTATCAAGGAATATGTTCAGGAGGAGGTTTATCCTGATGTGATCATGATGCCGGGGTATGGCAACAAGGGAGTTATGTGGCAGGAGATCAGCGGCAGGCGAAGAAATTCCAAAGGACGTTTTCTGCTTCCGATCTTCATGGAAAGTGATCTGGAGTCTGTGATGATCAAGCTGCTTGGCAGATTCCGCTGGGAACTTTGCCGTACTATCCAGGGCTCTGCATGGAATAATATCCAGATTAAATCACTTACCAGTGAATACAGCGATTTTATCCAGTTTTATAAAAAGAATCGTGATCTTTCCGAGGAAAAGAAAGAGAAGCTTAAGATGCAGATTCAGAAAAATCGTAATAATACCAGAGAGGTATTTGTGGTGGACTACGAGAACTGGATGAAACATGAGTCGAAAGGCGGACTGCTCCTTAGTAAGCCGGTCAGGGAAATTTTGGCAACATATTGTCCGTTTGCAAAGGATATCAGGGAAAAACTCGGTGAGCAGCCGATGTACCGTGATGCAATGGCGAAATATTACAGGGAGCGCGGCAAGAAGGCGAAGGAATACGATCTGAAATTCAAGGTCTGGAACAAGGATGGTATTGATGTGCCACCGGAAATTGTTGAAACAAAGGACTATTATACAGCATATTAGGAATGATTTTCAGTCAGCATTTTTAATATAAAGATATACCGGAGGCTTTTTTGGACATTCTAAATAAAGCCTCCGTCAAAGGTGATTACCTGACCGGTCAGGTAATCATTTTTTTGGTTGATCTGGTATACGAGTTCGGCAACTTCCTCGCAGGTGCCCATACGTCCGGCGGGAATTTCTTCAATCAGCCGTGCCTTTTCCTCGTCGTTTAAGAAATTGTTCATTGAGGTGTCGATCACGCCGCAGGCTATCGCATTTACCTGAATGTTACTTGGAGCAAGCTCCTTTGCAAGAGCTTTCGTAAATGCATTGACACCGCCCTTTGATGCGGAATAAGCAACCTCCATAGAGGCTCCGGTTTCTCCCCAGATTGAGGAAATGGATAGAATTTTTCCGGATTTCCTTGCAAGCATGGATGGGATCACAAGTCTGCTGCAGTGAAAGACAGAATTTAAATTCGAGGAGATGACCTGATTCCAGTCATCCGGTGACATTTCCTGTAAAAGACCTACATAGGAAATGCCGGCATTGTTGATCAAAACATCAATATGACCGTAGGTTTTCAGGATCAGAGCGAAAAATTGCTCTGCCTTGGAGAAACTTCCCATATCGCCGGTAAAGGTCAGACATTGCACACCGAAGGAACGGACTTCCCTGGCAGTGCGTTCCAAGGCGTTTTTTTCGCTCCTACAGCAGATGGCAAGATCATATCCCGTTTCCGCATATTTTAAAGCAATGGCATGACCGATTCCACGAGATGCACCCGTGATGACAGCAACTTTTTTCATGATTCTTGTTCTCCTATATTTTTTGTTTCAAGTATATCATGAAAAGTGTATACTTTACAGTCTTATTTTTTTTTGGTATAATGATATGTATGTTTGCGGGCACTATATTAAGGAATGGATAGTGCGGCTGCATGAAAATCGGGATTTTTAGGAGAAGATAGCCTATGAAGAAGAAAAGTATAGCAAAGCTGTTTTTTGTTAGTTTAGCAAAGTCCTTAGCCTGCATCGTAATTATTTTAGCAGTTGGATTTATCAGTTATAAGGTTTCTTATGCCATTTTATCAAATTCGGACTATGCTGAAAATATTACGACGAGTGACGCAGAATTGCCGAAGGATGCGACTGTGGATGAAATTTCAAAGAACTTGATTTTTGTTTCTGATGACAAAAATCGAATTACACATCTTCTTTTGGAAATATGCAATACAAAAACCTGTAATATGGATTATATAACAATACCGGTCAAGACGGATTATACGATTCCATCTACAATGTATCGGAAGCTGTGCCAGATCAATCCTGAAATCCCGCAGGTGATCCGCGTATCAAGTATGAAGTCCTATTTTTCGGAGGATGAAGAAGCATATGGATATGGGTTGTTGATCATTGAAAAAATGTTGGGGACAGATATCAGCTACTATACAGCGATTGACGAAGAGGTATACGAGAATCACTATAGGGAGGAAAAGGTAAAGATTGCCTATAAGACGAAAAGCGATCTCTATAATACGCCTGATCCGGAAGGAACCGTTCCGAAAACGACAACGACGATTAAAACAAAGTTAAAGATCAGTGTATGCAGTGATTCTTTTGTCCGCCAGTTGACAGATCTTGGAAGCGATGAAGAAAAGATTTTAGAATATATCAAAGATGATTATGAACGAATCATTTCCAATCTTCCAAGAGAGAGCAAGAGCAGCTATGCAAAAACATATATGAAAATGAATCCGGCGTATTTCCATTATTGGGGAATTCCTGCTCTCTATGCAGATGGAGCTTACCATATCAATAAAAAAGCTGCGAAAAGAGCACTAAAGTATCTGGTAGAAAACAATGTGACCTATACATCTGTACAGGATTTGTCTGAGCTTAACAAGATTGAGCAGACTGCGTCGTCATCCTCTTCTTCAGAGCCGAAGAGCACAAAGGAGTCTTCATCTAAAGAGGATTCTAAGAAACTGAAGATACGTGTTTTGAATGGAAGCCAGATTGCAGGTCTTGCTTCATCAACGAAGGAAAGACTGGTACGAGAGGGGTATCAGGTTTTAAGCGTTGGTAATTATACAGAAGAAACATTAACACACACTTTGATAAAGGTAAAGAAAAAGGGCCAGGGAAAGGATTTGGAAGACTTTTTCATGGAACCGGAGCGTAAGGTGGGAGATGTCCCGGATGGATATGATATTGAGATCATTCTGGGAACGGCAGACGCAAACCAGTAATCGTTAGGAAGGTGTTATGCAAGCTTCAGTGAAAATCATGGGGACAGACGTTGACATGCTGTCCAATGATGTGTTTATTAAAAAAATCAATGAATATTTGACAACAGAACAACTGCAGGTGATCTTTTTTGCATCGGCAGAGCTGTTAAAGCAGATCGAAGAGGATGAGAATAACCGCAGACTTCTGGATATCACGGAATTGTTTCTGCCGGGAATGGAAGAACTTTTAAAGGACTATCAGGTAGAAGAACTCAAAGCAGGTGATATGGTTGTCAGCTGCAAGAGCTTCGGTCTTGTGCTGGAAAATCTCAAAAAGGAAGATCGTACTGTTTACATTGTTGCAGAAAGTGAAGAGGATGCAGGTATGTTAAAGGACTACTGTCTGCATATGCAGCCGGAGCTTAAGATCATCGGTGCCAGTATTTATGCCACTGATACGGATGGGGCAGCAGTTGTCAATGAAATCAATAGTAAGATTCCGGATTTTTTGCTGTTGGATCTTCCGATTGGGAAACAGGAGGATTTCATCGTAGAGCATATTGCTCATTTGAATGCAAAGCTCTGTATCGCGATCGGCGGAGTGGCGGAGCTTGTGATGGCTTCGAAACAGAAAAAGCAGGGCCTGCTGGAAAAATTGCATTTAGATTCTTTTTTTCATAAAATTTTTACGAAATGAGGATAGTTTTTTGAAAAAGGGGCAAATTAACCATAAAAACAGGCTGAGGTCTTTTTATGGAATTAAAAAAATCTGTCAATCTATTTATTCACAATTTTTTGAAAATTATAACAGGAACGTTCTGTATGGCTTTTGCAGTCAATTTTATCTATGAACCGGCGGGTATGGTCACAGGTGGAGTATCGGGACTGGCGATTGTAATAAAGAAAATGTCAGGATACTTTTTTTCCTATGAGGTGCCGGTCTGGATTTCGAATTTTCTTTTAAATTTTCCGATTTTTTTATGGGGGCTCAAAGTAAAGGGGAAGAAATTTTTAGGATATACATTTCTTGCAAATCTCTGCTTTACACTCTTTTTGGCAATACTCCCTATTGTTACATTTCCTGAACAGGACTTTTTTTTGTTTGCGACTGCAGGAGGGGCTTTGAATGGAATCGGGCTTGGGGTTGTCTTTGCGGGAGGATTTTCAACAGGAGGGACGGATTTGCTTGGAACAATTCTGCATCAGTATAAAAAAGATGTACCGATTGCGGTTTTTCTGTTTTGTATCGATGCGGGGATTGTATTAGCGGGAATGTTTGTATTTGGAATCTATATCGAAATCTATGCGATTTTAGCCATACTTATCAGCTCTAAGGTTATGGACATGCTTCTGTCCGGAATAAAGTTCGGAAAACAGATTTGGATTATTTCAGAAAAATACCGTGAGATCAGTGATCATGTCTTGAAGGAGATGAGAAGAGGCGTAACCTGTATAGAGGCAGAGGGAATGTATAAAAATACAGAAAGAAAGGTTCTTTTGTGTGCTGTGGGACGGCGGGAGGTCGTGAAGGTGACAGAAATTGTAAAGCGTCTTGATCCGTATGCGTTTATGATCATACAGGATGCAAAGGAGGTTTTGGGGGAAGGGTTCGGGAGATTTGAGTGATGGTATTGTCCGATGTAGTATGCTTTCCGGGAGAAAAATTGTTTATTGTGCAAAACTAACAGGAAAAGTTGGAAAAAATTGTGAAAAATTCTGATATTTTCGTCAAAAAAATGAAAAATATACTTTTTGCACAAAATGCGAATTGGATATTTGGCAATTTCTTGTATGGTCAAAATCTGTTCTTTCGTGTATCATATTATTTAAAGTGAGCATGAAAGAAAAGTGTGTTCACAGATATTAAAAATTGGGAGGATACATAATTATGGCTAGTTTATCTTTAAAAAATGTTTGTAAGACTTATCCGAATGGATTCCAGGCAGTGAAGAACTTTAATTTGGACATCGCTGACAAGGAGTTCATTATTTTCGTAGGACCTTCCGGATGCGGAAAATCTACGACACTTCGTATGATCGCAGGCTTGGAGGAGATTTCTTCCGGTGAGTTATGGATTGGAAATAACCTGGTAAATGATGTTGAGCCGAAAGACAGGGATATCGCGATGGTATTCCAGAACTACGCTTTATATCCGCATATGACTGTTTATGATAATATGGCATTCGGATTAAAGTTAAGAAAGACTCCAAAGGACAAAATTGACAAGCTGGTAAATGAAGCAGCAAGAATTCTTGATATCGTTCAGTTGTTAGACCGCAAGCCGAAGGCTTTATCCGGTGGTCAGAGACAGCGTGTGGCAATGGGACGTGCAATCGTGCGTAATCCTAAAGTATTCCTGATGGATGAGCCGCTGTCAAACTTGGATGCAAAGCTTCGTGTGCAGATGCGTATTGAGATTTCTAAGATTCATCAGAGTCTGGAAGCTACAATCATCTATGTAACACATGACCAGACCGAGGCTCTTACACTTGGTACACGTATCGTTGTTATGAAGGATGGTGTTATGCAGCAGGTTGCTTCACCGATTGACCTTTATACAAAACCATGTAATGTCTTTGTTGCAGGCTTTATCGGTTCTCCGCAGATGAATTTCATTAACTGTCATGTAACAGAGTCCGGTAAAGATGTAAAGCTTACTTTCGGCAGATATGCAGTTACTCTTCCGGAAAGTAAGGCAGGTAAGCTGGTTGAAGGCGGATATATTGGTAAGGATGTTATTATGGGTATTCGTCCGGAGGATATTAAGGATGAGGAAGTATTAGTAAATGCCGGTACAGATAACGTTTTGGATGCAACAGTAAGAGTATACGAAATGCTTGGTGCAGAGGTATTCTTATATCTGACGGTAGAGGGACATGATAAGGATGTTACCGTTCGTGTCAATCCTCGTACAACAGCTCGTCCTGGCGATGATATCAAGATTGCACTTGATACGAGCAAGGTTCACATCTTTGATAAAGAGACGGAAGAGGTTATTACAAACTAGGATATGTATTCTTCTAAAAGATATAGGTGCTGCCCATTTGGGCGGCACTTTTTTCTTTATATTTTCTTTACTTTTTTTTATTTTGATGATAAAATTATCTATACTTATTAACGATTAGATTTGCACATCATAACTTGGGATTTTGTATTACATTTATGGTGTACCGGAAGGATAGTGTGGAGGGATTGTATGATTTCAAATCAGGTATTACAGACAACAATTGACGGGTTGAAAAATATTACCAGAATTGATATATGTGTGATGGATACGGAAGGAAAGGCACTCGTAACGACGATCAATAATGTAGAGGAATATGAAGAAGCAGTGATGGCTTTTGTAGACTCCCCTGCAGACAGCCAGGTGCTTCAGGGATATCAGTTTTTTAAGGTTTTTGATGAGCAGCAGCTTGAATATGTGATTTTGGCAAAAGGGGATACCGATGATGTATATATGGTAGGTAAGCTTGCCGCTTTCCAGATCAAGAATCTTTTAATTGCCTATAAGGAGCGATATGATAAAGATAATTTTATTAAAAATCTTTTGCTTGATAACCTGCTTTTAGTGGATATTTATAATCGGGCAAAAAAGCTTCATATTGATACCAATGTAAAGAGGATTGTATTTTTAATTGAGACGATGCATGAGAAGGATACCGGGGCATTAGAGACGGTGAAGGGCTTGTTTGCCGGACGAAAGAATGATTTTATTACCCAGGTAGATGAGAAAAATATTATTCTTGTCAAGGAAGTAATGGGAAATGAATCCTATACTGACATGGAAAAGACGGCAAAGGTAATTTTGGATATGTTAAACACCGAAGCAATGACAAAGGTTCGGGTATCTTATGGAACGATGGTAAAGGAAATCAAGGATGTTTCCCGTTCCTATAAAGAAGCGAAAATGGCACTTGATGTCGGAAAGATTTTTTATAGTGACCGTAATGTGATCGCATATAGCAGCTTAGGAATTGGTCGTTTGATCTATCAGCTGCCGATGCCGCTCTGTAAGATGTTTATTAAAGAGATTTTCGGAGATCAGTCCCCGGATAATTTTGATGAGGAAACGATTACAACGATCAATAAATTTTTTGAAAACAGTTTGAATGTTTCGGAGACCTCCAGACAATTATATATTCATCGAAATACTTTGGTTTATCGTTTGGATAAGCTGCAAAAGAGCACGGGACTTGATCTGCGTGTCTTTGATGATGCAATCACTTTTAAGATTGCATTAATGGTTGTAAAGTATATGAAGTACATGGAAACATTTGAATACTAGTATAGCATGAAGTGAGGGGCTTTGGATTGGAAAGTAACTGTGAATAGTAATTAAAAAATTGCGTGGGCAGGTCTGTTCACGCAATTCTGGTATAACAGAAATTAAGTTCTTTTCCCCTGTTATCTGTTATACCTGTTATAATGAAAGGATTGGAGGATATTTATGAATGAAAATACGTCCCTGATTCGTTTAAAGGGTGTGGGTGTTCGTTATCAGACAGGAACAGAGGCACTAAAAGATATTGATTTAGAGGTGAAAAAGGGAGAGTTTGTTTTTATGGTGGGAAGCAGCGGATCAGGAAAATCTACATTTATCAAAACCTTGTTAGGAGAGGTGAAAGCTTCTTCCGGAAAGATTGCAGTTGCAGGATATCCGCTGGATAAAATGAAACGAAAAAAGCTGCCGTTCTATCGGAGAAAGCTGGGAGTTGTTTTTCAGGAATTCAGATTGTTAAACGATAGAAATATTTTTGAAAATGTTGCGTTGTCACAAAGAGTCATCGGAGTAAGTAAGGAGCGTATGAAAAAAAATGTACATGCAATGTTAGAGATGGTAGGATTAGCAGATAAAGAAAAGGCATATCCGATGGAGCTTTCGGGGGGAGAGCAGCAGCGGGTAGCGATTGCAAGAGCAATGGTAAACCGGCCGGAAATTCTTTTGGCAGATGAGCCGACCGGAAATCTGGATCCGGAAAATTCATGGGAAATCATGAAACTGCTAGAGCAAATGAACCGTTTAGGAACAACCGTGATTGTTGTTACGCATAATGATGATATTGTCAACCGGATGAAAAAGCGTGTTGTAACAGTACAAAAAGGAAAGATTGTCAGCGATAGAGACAGGGGAGGATATGGGCAGTGAGCACATTAGGTTACGGATGGAAACAAGGCTTGAAAAATATATGGCAGAATCGTTTATTCTCTCTGGCGGCGATCGGAACGATCGCAACCTGTCTTTTTATGTTTGGACTATTTTATGTACTGATCAGTAATTTCAGAAATATGGTCTATAGTGCTGAGAGTAATGTGGGACTTACCGTTTTTTTTAAAGAGGGGATTTCGGAGAGGCAGATTGCTTTTATTGGAGAGGAAATCAAGGCTTGTGAAGATGTGGAAGAGGTCAAATACATTTCAGCAGAAGAAGCGTGGGAGAACTTCAAGAAGGAGATGTATGCGGAGGACGATGAGATAGAGGATACCTTCGGCGAGGATAATCCTCTTGCAAATTCCGCCTCGTATGAGGTGTATTTAAAAGATGTATCAAACCAAAATGGAATTATCCATTTGATTGAAAAAATAGAAGGGGTAAGAAAGGTCAATGGTTCGAGTGTAGTTGCAAACGGGCTCAGCCGCTTCAATATGTTAGTGACCTATGTGTCTGTTACGGTAATTGTGCTGCTTTTGCTGATATCCGTGTTTCTGATACATACGGCAGTTGCGACCGGAATACGTGTCAGGAGCAATGAAATTTCAATCATGAAATATATCGGGGCGACGGATATGTTTGTGAGTTTGCCTTTTGTAGTAGAGGGAATGGTGATCGGGGTGATCGGAGCGACAATCCCTTTAGTAATTTTGAGAATGTTGTACGAAAGACTGATTGCTTTTATTCTGTCTCATTTTTCTGTGATTTCCCGGTGGCTGACCTTTGTTCCTCTTACGGAAGAGTTTCGGGTATTGATACCGGTTTCGCTTCTCGTCGGAGCCGGAATCGGTTTTGTCGGAAGTATGGTATCTGTCAGAAAGCATATCAGGAGGGCTGATGCGTAAATGGAAAAGAGAAAAAGCTTCTGATAAAAGCATCGGCATGGAGGTTTGTATGAAAAAATATTATTTGCTTTTCGTGGGAATATGGTGTCTTGGATTTGCTGTGATCAGCATGGGAGAGTTTGATCCGGCCTCTGATTATAGTGTCCGAAAAAGCATATATGCTGCAGGAAAAAGTTCAAAAGAGCTTGAGGAGGAAATACAGAAAAAGTCGCAGGAACAGCAGTCGGCAACTGCTGAGAAAAAGAAGCTGCAACAGGAAATTGCCACGATAGAAGGGAAGAAAGAAAATGTTTCCGAGTACATTGAGGAGCTTGATAAAAAGTCGGACGAATTGACGGAAAAAATTGTGAAGAACAAAGAAAAGATAGGAACACTGAAAACAAAGGTCAAGGCACTCCAAAGTGAAAAAAAGCAGACAGAGGCGCAGAAAAATATTCAGTATGATACAATGAAACAGCGCATAAAATATATGTATGAAAACGGAAATGAGGATTATGTGGAACTGATCCTCGGTTCGGAAAGTCTTTCTGACTTTTTTAACCGGACAGAATATGTGGCAAGGGTGACCGATTATGACAAAAATCTTCTTAAGGAGTATCAAAAGACCTGCAGGGCATTAGAGACAGCAGAAAAAAAGATAGAACAGAAGCTGGATGAACTGGAGCTTACCAGAGCGCATTTGCAGGTTGAAAAGTCTTCTGTTGCAGAATTAGTGACGAAAAAGCAGGAGGAGATTGCAGACTATCAGGAGCTGATTGCGAATAAAAACAGTTCTCTTGGAGATACAGAAGTTCTTTTAGCATCCCAGGAAAATGATTTGGAAAAACTGATGGCAGCACAGAGAGCTGCCAGGGCAGCGGAAGAAAAGAAGAAGCAGGAAGCGGCAAGGGAGGCTGCAAAGAAAGCGGAAGAGAAAAAGGAGACTCCGAAATTTAATGACATTGATGCGGAGCCGGCAGAAGAGGATAGGAATACCGGAGGTTATGGCTGGCCTTTAGCCGCTTCCGGCAGAATTTCTTCCACCTTTGGCTATCGCACTTCTCCGACAAAGGGGGCAAGCACCTATCATAAAGGGGTTGATATTGCTGTTCCGGTCGGAACAGCGGTGCTTGCAACAAAGTCCGGGACAGTGATTACGGCAACCTATTCTGCTTCAGCAGGAAATTATGTGGCAATCTCGCATGGTGGGGGAGTATATTCGTATTATATGCATTGCTCCGGCTTAAATGTGGGTTCAGGACAGTCGGTCAGCGCCGGTCAGCAGATTGCGTTGTCAGGAAATACAGGAATCTCTACAGGTCCGCATTTACATTTTGGGTTATTTATGAATGGTGGGTATGTAAATCCGCTAAATTATGTATCGCGTTAGCATATGGGACTCTTGACCTGATCTTCCCTACTCGATTACAGCTGATATCAAAAAAAGAACATAGAATGGAGTTTAGTATGAGCAGAAGGAAAGGAAATTTTTTACGACATTTTACGATTGGAGTACCGAAGGAGGAGGCATTTGATGAATTAGAAGAGATGCAGACGGAAAAATATGTCAAAGCATATGAAGATGCAGAAGGGAATGCCGGATTCAAAAAAGGACTGTTTACAGGACTTTGTATAGGAATTTTTGTAATGTTTCTGACGGCATTTTTGTTAAAGGATAAAGGATTTATACGTACTACTACAATGCCGGCATCAAAGGATTATTCAAAGCTGGAAAAACGAATTTTAAATAAGGTAGGTACATTAGAGGAATATATTTCGAATTATTTTTTAGATGAAATTGATGATGATAAAATGGCTGATTCTGTTTATAAGGGTGTGATCGACGGTCTGGGAGATGAATATGCAGCCTACTATACCGAAGAAGAATTTAAAACAATACAGGAGAAAAACTCCGGAGTTTATTGCGGGATTGGTGCTTATATTGATACAGATAAGGAGACCGGA
>CADBMH010000005.1 GCA_902795705.1 uncultured Lachnospiraceae bacterium
AGAAAGAGCAACCGCCCACAAGGTGGGTTTAGCTCCCTCTAAGATGTTACTGAATCAGTCTACCCTAGGCTTCGCCAAAAGTACAAGGATAGGCTGATTTTTATTTACGCCTGTTATTCCTACTGTCTATGTAGGCAAGCAATGCAACAACAAAAGTATTATTCAAAATCAACAAAGTCAACGCTTCATAAGTATTCATCATCGCACCACCTCCCTTCTGATAAAACTCCAAAGGGAGATTAACCACACCTTGTAACACGATTGCTCCGTAACTTTATTATAACATGTGATTTAATACAAAGCAATCTTTTTTTCGAACGTGCATTCTTTTAGGATTTTAAAATCGTATATATTTACAGTAACTATTTACCTGCAACCTAAATCTATTTCCATGAAATCAATCTATATCTACAGGCATTTCCTCTTTTGAATCATGCGTATATTTTATATGTATATCCGTCTGACCGAGGCACAGCGGATGGCAGAAGAAGCTGCAAGTCTCCATGTGTACGGAATGGAGCGTGATGGTGAAGAAATCCCTTCCCCGTCCCTCAGTCTTTCAAAAGAATATACCGAGGGCAATGTGGTAATGCCGGTCACAATGCACCCTGACCTTTACCGGGCAAAGCGTGACAACGAACGCATCAAGACAAATATCACTCTTCCGGCGTGGCTCAAACGGATTGCCGAGGAGCAGAAAGTCAATTACTCCCGTCTTTTGGAGACTGCCCTTATTGATTATCTGCAGCTCCCGAAGCAGAACGGGCGGTAATATCTCCACTGACGGAATCCCACTTCTTTACTTTAAGCGGACTCACAACAAAGGGCAGGAATATTAACCGGAAATTTGAACATTACCGGTATTCGAAAGAACGCCGGTGCAAGCTTCTATGCCAGATTCAATATATTGGATTTCAATAAAGTTATAAACAGACTTCAAGCCGATTTTCCATTGTTAAAGAATCTTCTTTATTACTATATTTAAAATATATGCAGGCAGTAGAGATTTTCTCTTGCTGCCTGCATAACCAAAAAGACAGCAGAAAGTTTCTCCTGCCTTTCATCCGATATGCCTAGCAAGACCATACACTCTTTTTCTGACATTGTTGAATTGTCCATCATATTGATGATATGCTTCACTGTTATCTGGTCTACCGTTCGATCCACGATTCCCTGAAAGCAGCTTCTGTATATAACAAATCTATGCTATTGCATCTATCCCTCCACACTCTCAAGCTCCGTATAAATCATTCCCTTCTTTCCCCTCTCGGAACGCATCAGGGAAACCTTATTGATACCGACCGGAAGCTTAGACAGACTTTCCGGAAGCTCCAGACTTCCATTCCGAAACGAAACCTTTCTGATCAGCGTGATATGCGGAGAAAATTTCTTCCGGTCAAATGGAATCCCATGATCGGAAAGTGCTTTTCTCAGTCTCCTGACATAATTTTCAAGCTCCGGATCTGCCGCCATCTTTAGCAGATAAAGTTCCCTTAAATGCCAGAATCCATCTATCTGCAGCGTAACAGGAGAGAACGGGATTTCTTCCATGATATCAAGAACATCCTCCGGATTTCCATATTCGCCGATAAATGCAAGTGTCAGATGCAGATTTTCCGGACGGGTAAAATTCCCCTCTGCCCCATTTCTTCTTAAATCTTCCTGTAGTTCCGTCAATGCGGAAACAATCTTTTCGTCAAAATTTGCCGCAATAAATAAACGCATAGATTACTCACTCCTCTACTGCTCCTAAAATCTTTTCCAAAAGCTCCCGCTGCAAAAACTCCGGCTCTTTGTGATAGATACAGATATGTCTGCTGTCACTGCTCCTATTTGTAAATGCCGGAAACAGGAAACCAAACTCCGGAAGCCCCGGCTCATATTCCCCCACAAGCGGTGACACGGCACAGATAATAAAATCATAAACCTCCTCAGAGCCTTCCATCCAAGCTTTGTCCGTCCCCTTGACCGGTACATCATAACAGCCATAGAACATAAGGACAGCATAATCCCTATCGGTATGATAATTTTCTGATACGACTTCATAAAAAACATCAAGGAGTGCATCATCCTTTAGCCCGTTCTGTTTGAACGCAGACAATAACTGCCACATACTCTGCTTCCAGTCCTGTCCGTTCGGGAAACGATAGCCCTTTAACTGCTCATTCGTTTCCGAAAATGGAATGGTCTTTGCAATCTCAATGTTTTTCTTTGTTTCCACTGCATCCAGATTTCCAAAATGAACATTAAAGGTTCCGTTATTGATCCCGTCTGCATCAAAATATGCTCCGGCAACCCTGCCAAAGCAATGCCTTTTTAATGTCATCCGTCTGGTCAGTTCCAGCATGTCTTCTCTGTTTATTAGCATTTTCCCATATCATCCTCTCAAACAACCATTTCCAAAAGAACAAAATTCACTTTTTCACAACTGATATTTTAATATATTCACATCGGCTTTTCAACGAAAAAACATAGAAAGAATTATTTTTGACATTGCAAGATTATGGGTATAAAATAGAAAAAAGAAACTCAGGAATTTATGATGTCACCGGGAATTTACCTTTCCCGGTACAAGTGATCGTGACCAGACTCCTGCAGCAAGAGAATCATAGCAGCCTTCGGATTTTGACCAATCAGGCAGAGAAGGCAGATATCGAACGATTTCTTCACGAAAC
>CADBMH010000006.1 GCA_902795705.1 uncultured Lachnospiraceae bacterium
AAAATCTAAATAAAATTATCCGATAATATTAGAGAAAAATGTTAGTGCAGACAGTGAAAAAAGCTAAAAGAGAAAAGGAGGAAAAGAAAATGGCAGAACCCAAAAAAGTATATGTAAATCATGAAAAGTAGCAGATTTATTATTTGAGGATGTATTAAAGGAAAAATCTAACTGTACGAATACTGTGGCGTTAACGATTGTCAATGGAGTTGTTTATTATATTAAAACAAACCATAATAAAACTGTTAAAAATCCTGTGATGTTGCACAAATTAGAAGGTTATCTGACAGGAGGTGCTAAGAAACATAGTTGTGTTCAGGTGAAAACTTCTTCGGGGGCAACAGCGATTGCTAAACATGTAAATAGTATTACTTATCGCAATGGATTGTTTTATATTACTACAATGAACGGAGAAGCGAAAACGGCTAATCAGGTTATGGCATTTGGGACAGATGGTATTATACAACATAAATATTCTTTTGATGGTGGAGATGGTATAGGAACGATTGATTATTATGACACAAAAAACAATACACCTAGATTTCTGATTTCATTAGGTCATTCGACGGATGCATCACATGAAGGAAAAGTGAAATTCCAATTGGTCAAGTTATCAGATTCCACAAATAAAATTGTGGAAAGTACGGATCATATTACATTCTATGCGAAATGTCCGTATGACACATATTTTCAAGGTAATGACTGCTATTATGATTGTTCTTCAAAAAAATTGTATGTGACGAGAATTGCACCTAATGAGGAACCGTTAAAAAAGAGTGTTATATTAGAATATAATTTGGCAAATTTATCCAGTAAATCATATGATGCGGTCAGAGCTTTAATCGACGAAAGAGATCATACTGAATATAAATATGAGGTAGAGGGTATTGCCATGTATAACAATTATAAATATATATGTTCAAATGCTACGGGGATAGCTGGTTCTCATCCTCAGGCAGATGCTCTTTGCAAATTAGTACAGTCATAAAAGATAATTAATGCATATCAGGAGGAGAAGATTTATGAGAATAGAAAGTATGACAAAGTTTAGAACAAAGTTTTTTTCTATACTTTTATGTAGTATTTTAATGTTTTATTATCCGGTGACTGCCATAGCTGCAGACGGACAGGAAACGGCGAAGCCGGAGGGGAGAGTGTATTTGAAGTATGTTACCAAGTATTTATCGGTTGTTCCGGGAACGGATTTTTCGCTAGATGCGTGGGAGGCTGGTGATGCAGGATATGATTATGTTGAGATAAAACTCAAGCTTAGTAATGATAATGAAATTAATAAATCTTCTGTCCGTTCAAGCAATGAAAAGGTGGTGAAAGATCTGCTGGCGTGGGAGGAGAAAAGGACAATCTATTGTGATCCGGAATGTCATTATGCGTTTATTGATGGCAAAACAAACAGCCCGGGAACTGCTGACATTACCTTTGAGGATAAATACGGAACGGAATATGCTGTAAGGGCAACTATACTGGCATATGAAAATCCGGTTAAAAGCCTGAAAATGACGAATGTAAAAAAAGGAAAAAATCTGGCGAAGTTTTTTAAAAATTCCAGTTATTGGAAGCATATATGGCTTTGGGAAAAAACGACAAAAGCACCTAAAATCCGTGTAAAAGCAAATCCCGGCTGGTATATCAGAAGTATTGATATGCGAAGGGGGTTTTATGAATCGTCATTTTCTAAAAAAGAATGGAAGAGAAAATTTGTCGGTGGGTTGGAGTATACAAAATCAAAAACAGTAAAGCTTGGGAAGGTAAAAAAAGGAGAATCCGGCAGGCTAACGATTACATTTTATAATTGGAGAACAGGTGCAGAACGGGAAATTAACATTAATCAGGATTTTTATGATTAGTTGCATACCGCTTTTAAACAAAGGTTTTTGAAAAAAAGCTATTGTTTATTTCGATACGGCAGGGTGATTTTTTCTGTCACGAATTTTTTATAGGAAAAGCAGGGCTTCCAGGCCCTGCTTTTCTAAGAAATACTATCGACAGAAAATGTCTTCGAAGACGGGCATAAACTCAGATTTATTTTCAAATTGATGTGTTTATCATGAAAAAATGTAAAGGATATTTTATTTTTGACTGAAAGATGCTATACTATATTGACTAATGAGAGTATGACCATATTGTTGTATCTTGAGATAAGATGGGCGGGAAGAAGCTTTGGAAGGGGGATGTATATGGCTGAGGAAAGAGAACGGCAGATTAATGTGATCGGGCACATTAATCCGGATACGGATTCTATCTGCTCGGCGATCGCATATGCCGAATTAAAAAGAAACATAAGCGGAGAGCATTATATAGCAAAGCGTGCCGGACAGATTAATTCGGAAACGGGCTTTGTATTAAAAAAATTCGGAGTTGCGGTGCCGGACTATCTGGGAGATGTACGGACGCAGGTAATGGATATTGATGTGGGCAGGGTAGAAGGGGTTGGAGAGGATATTTCTTTAAAAAATGCATGGGAGCTGATGCGGACAGATGGTCTGCAGACGCTTCCCGTGATCGATGAGGAAAAGAATCTAAAAGGCCTGATTACGATTGAAGATATTGCAAAATCTTATATGGAGGTCTATGACAGCAAGGTCATTGCCAAGGCGGAAACACCTTATGTCAATGTGATTGAAACCCTGTCAGGGGAAATGATCCGGGGACAGGAGGGGGAACGGATCACGGACGGCAAATGCCTGATTGCTGCGGCAAATCCCGATCTGATGGAAAGCTATATTGATAAGGGAGATATTGTCATCCTTGGAAACCGTTATGAATCCCAGCTTTGTGCAATCGAAATGGGGGCAAAGTGCATTATTGTCTGTGACGGAGCAAGGGTTTCCTTTACGATATGCAAGCTTGCGGAGGAAAACGGCTGCGCCATCATAAAGACTCCGTATGATACCTTTACGGCATCCCGTCTGATCAACCAGAGTATTCCGATTGGATATTTTATGAAAAGAGAGGGGCTGATTACCTTTGGCCTGGCGGATTATTTAGATGACATCCGCGGTGTGATGGCAAAAAAACGGTACAGGGATTTCCCGGTGCTTGACTGGAACGGAAAGTATTATGGTACGATTTCCAGAAGACGCCTGCTTGGTGCGAGGAAAAAGGCTCTTATTCTGGTGGATCATAATGAGGTGACACAGGCAGTGGATGGCATTGAGGAGGCGGAGATTTTAGAAATCATTGACCATCACAGATTAGGAAGCTTAGAGACAATGGGACCGGTATATTTCAGAAACCAGCCGCTTGGCTGTACGGCGACGATCATCTATCAGATGTATAAGGAAAATCAGATAGAGATAAAAAGGGAGATCGCAGGGCTTTTGTGTTCGGCAATTCTTTCGGATACCTTAATCTACCGCTCACCGACCTGTACGGAGACGGATGTACTGGCAGCAAGAGAGCTTGCAAAAATTGCGGGAATCGATGAGGAAGCACATGCCAGGGAGATGTTTTCAGCAGGCAGCAATCTAGGGGCAAAATCTCCGGAGGAGATTTTTTATCAGGATTTCAAAAAGTTCGCGGTTGGCGATACGACCTTCGGTGTGGGGCAGATCAATTCGATGACAAAGGAGGAATTAGAATCAATTAAAGATAAATTACTTCCATATATGAAAAAAGCATTATCTGACCATGGCGTGGATATGATCTTTTTCATGCTGACGGATATCATGCAGACGCGTACGGAGCTTTTGTGTGAAGGAAATGGTGCAGCAGAGCTTGCAATCAGCGCATTTCATCTTCCGAAGGACAGTGAAAAAATAGTTTTGGAAGAGGTTGTTTCCAGGAAAAAGCAGTTGATTCCGACGATGATGCTCGCTCTCCAGGAGGGAACTCCGGCATAAATCCTGCTGTTGCCGTTTATGGCTGCTTCAGGATTCAAAGTCCTGCATTTCATGTTGTAAAAAAATATTTTGCATAATTTGGAAAAATATGGTAATATTTGTAAATAGATGCTGTTTTGTGACGAAAGAGGAAGCAGTATAAGGAACAATGTTGCATGGAATATGCACAATCCTCGGTATTTTTGTTCTAAAATACGAATTGTTCTCGTATATATACTAAGACAAAAATACTGGAAGAATGGAAAAAGAACCGTTCTTATGAAAAAGGGAGGAAAACAAATGTTAGATAAAGTATTTACAAATAACCAGGTTACCATAGCAGGGGAAGTGGTCAGTGAATTTGAATTCAGTCATGAGGTGTACGGAGAACATTTTTTTGTCGTTAATATTTCCGTGTGCCGACTGAGTAATTCCTATGATGTGATTCCGGTGATGGTTTCGGAGCGTCTTGTGGATGTGAAAAATGATTACAGAGGACTTATCCTGCAGGCAAGTGGGCAGTTTCGTTCTTATAACCGGCATGAGGGGAATAAAAATCGTCTGGTTCTTTCTGTGTTTGCCAGAGAAGTAAGTTTCCCGGAGGAGGAGACAGAAGAACATAATCCGAACCATATTTTCTTAGACGGGTATGTATGTAAACATCCTGTATATAGAAAAACACCGCTTGGCAGGGAAATTGCAGATGTTCTTTTAGCTGTGAACCGGCCGTATGGAAAATCGGATTATATCCCTTGTATCTGCTGGGGCAGGAATGCCAGATATGCAGATCAGTTTGAGGTGGGAACACATATTCAGATGTGGGGAAGAATCCAGAGCAGAGAGTATCAGAAAAAAATCGGTGAAGATGAGTATGAAAAGCGGATTGCGTATGAGGTTTCCGTCAGCAAGATGGAGTGTATCGAGGAAGAGGAATAGTGCATGACAGGCGGCTTCATCGATATGTTCTTAAAAAAATATAGATTTTTTGAATAAGATGTGATAGAATGGCTAGGGTTGACGATTTGTTTTTTATCTGCCCCGGCCATTTTTATATGATGAGTTTTGATGGCAGGCCAGGTGAAAAGAATCTGCAGTTCATAGTATTATGGTTTTGAGGGAGTTTAGGGGAATAGGAGGAATCGGCATGGATCATAGGATTGTGCAGGTGTTTTATGGTTCCGGTAAAGGGAAAACATCTGCGGCGGTCGGACAGGCAATCCGCTCTGCCAGTTTAGGACAAAAGGTAACGATCATTCAATTTTTGAAGGGGAAGGATATCGAGGAATTCGGGTATTTGGAAAAGTTAGAACCGGATATCCGGTTGTTTCGCTTTGAAAAGTCAGACGGTACTTATGATGAGCTTTTGGCTTCGCAGAAAAAAGAGGAAATCCAAAATATCCGGAATGGATTTAATTTTGCAAAAAAGGTAATTGATACCGGTGAATGCGATGTGCTGATTTTAGATGAGGTGCTGGGACTGATCGATCTGGATATCGTTTCTGTGGAGGATATCCTGGCACTGGTGGATTTGAGAGATGATTATGGACGGCTCGTATTGACAGGAAGAACGCTTCCTGAAAAGATTGCCGAAAGGGCAGATATCATTTCCAAAATCGATCTGGAAAAGGATTTGGTGTAGCTTATTGTTTTTTGTCTGCAGGACATATACTTGTTTTTATGGTTTCTTAGTGGAAACGCAGATGCAAAGAAAGGAAAAATACATATAATAATATACAATATAGAAATGGTTCGGTATGAACTGTTTCTTAAAGAATTGAAGGAGGAGATAACATGGCTATTTTTACCGGAGCTGCTTTGGCGCTGCTTACTCCAATGAATGAAGATGGTTCCGTGAATTATCAGGAAATGGAGAAGATTGTAAATGATCAGATTGAGGCCGGGACAGATGCGATCGTTGTTTGCGGAACGACAGGAGAGGCTTCTACCATGACGCACGAGGAGCATATTGAGACGATTGCTGCGTGTGTTCAGATGGTGAAGGGGCGGATTCCCGTCATCGCCGGAACGGGTTCAAATTCGACAGATACAGCGGTTTATCTGTCAAAGGAGGCTCAGAAGAAAGGGGCAGACGGATTATTACTGGTTTCCCCATATTATAATAAAGCAACGCAGAACGGGTTAAAGAGGCATTTTACAGAGGTTGCGAAAAATGTGGACCTTCCGATCCTGCTTTATAATATTCAGGGAAGAACCGGTGTGAATATCAAACCTCAGACGATTGCAGAGCTTGTAAAAGAGGTGGATAATATTGTCGGAGTAAAGGAGGCTTCCGGTGATCTGTCACAGGTTGCCACGATCATGTCTCTTACGGATGGGGAAATCGATCTTTATTCCGGTAATGATGATCAGATTGTTCCGATTGTTGCTTTGGGCGGTAAGGGTGTCATTTCCGTTCTTTCTCATGTAGCACCGAAGGATACCCATGATATGGTGATAAAGCTAATAGAGGGAGATGTGAAAGCGAGCGGTGAACTCCAGATTAAATATATTCCGCTTATTCATGCTTTGTTTAGTGAGGTGAATCCGATCCCTGTTAAGGCAGCAATGAATATGATGGGGTATCATGTGGGAACGTTAAGGCTTCCGCTTACGGAAATGGAAGAGGAAAATAAAAAAGTTCTTCGTCAGGCAATGTTAGATGTCGGGATTACATTAGCATAGTGCCGGATCAGTTATAGAAAGACCAAAGGCCGGTAGATTGTCTATCGGCCCTTATTCCTAAGAGGAAGATGAAGGAGGATACCATGACAAGGATTATTTTAGTGGGCTGTAATGGACGAATGGGACAGATGATCACAGGAATTGTCTCAGAGGATGATGAGGTACAGATTGTGGCAGGGATTGATCCGTTTGGCGGAAAAAAGAGTGATTATCCTGTCTATGAATCGATAGATGGCTGTACGGAAGCAGCAGATGCGATCATTGATTTTTCTTCTGCAAACGAGATTGAAAAGCGGATCGATTATGCGATAGAAAAGGGGATCCCGCTTGTGGAATGCTCGACCGGGTTAAGTGATGAGCAGACGAAGTATCTTTTGGATGCGGGAAAGAAAATCGCCGTTCTGCGCTCGGCGAATATGTCTTTGGGAGTAAACCTGCTTTTGAAGCTTGTGAAGGAGGCAGCAGAAAAATTAGCGGCTGAGGGATTTGATATTGAAATCGTGGAAAAGCATCATAACCAGAAATTAGATGCACCGTCCGGAACGGCACTGGCGCTTGCTGATTCCATTAATGAAGCGATGGATCACAGCTATGAATATGTGTATGACCGCTCCAAGGTGCGGAAAAAACGTGAGAAAAAGGAGCTTGGTATTTCGGCAGTCCGTGGTGGAACGATTGTAGGTGACCATGATGTGATCTTTGCAGGTAATGATGAAGTGGTTACATTTTCACACCGTGCATATTCCAGAAGTGTATTTGCAAAGGGATCGGTAGTTGCAGCAAAATATCTGAAAGGAAAAGAAGCCGGTCTTTATGATATGTCAGATGTTTTACTATGATATGCCAAGGGGATAAGGGATGAATGTTGGACAGAGTATTGATTTATTTTTTATAATTTTGCTTGTTATCGGACTGATCCATGGCTGGATTATCGGGTTGGCGGGCAAGGCCGGAAATTTGATCGCGCTTGTTTTAGCGATTATTACAGCATATGTGGCGGCGCAGGTATTTGGAGATATTTTTTTCAGTAAGGTCGGTCTGTTTTTAATTATCTATGTTATCGGACGACTGATCTATGGGCAGATTGTAAAGATTTTAAATATAGTGGAACATATTCCTGTGGTAAAAACGCTGAACAGGATTGGAGGTGCCGTTCTCGGGTTTATGATGGAGGCGGTTTTTATCTATGTTTTGTGTATCGCTGTATTTTCACTTCCGGATGCCGTGATCAAGGGTTTTGGACTGACGGACGAAGTGATTCAGTCTACCAGCCTTTTAAAATATTTGATCGGAAGGGGCTAGGAATCGAAGGATTTTTCTGTGCGGAAGTGTGGTATGGAGGGGATGTATGATGCGGCAGAATTATCAAAAAGAGTTGGATAGATTATTAGAAAGCCTGGAACAGCAGAACAGAGTGCCTTCTCTTTTGATGCACAGCTGCTGCGCACCATGCAGCAGCTATTGCTTGAGTTATTTGGCAGAGTATTTTTACATTACTGTTTTTTATTATAATCCGAATATTGCACCGGAGGAGGAATACAGGAAACGTGTCAGAGAACAAATGCGGCTGATCCGGGAGCTGGAAACAAAATACCCGATTTCCTTTGCGGAGGGAGAATATGAGCCGGAGATATTTTATCAAATGGCAAAGGGGCTTGAGCAGTTAGAGGAAGGTGGCAGCAGATGCTTTCTCTGCTATGAATTGAGGCAGAGAAAGGCAGCAGAATATGCAAAAGCACATGAGTTTGATTTTTTTACTACGACACTTTCCGTAAGTCCTCATAAAAATGCGGACAAGCTGAATGAAATCGGAAGAATGCTTTCCGGGGAATATGAAATTCCGTATCTTTTTTCTGATTTTAAGAAAAGGGGTGGGTACCAGAAATCAATCGAATTGTCAAGACAGTTTGGGTTATATCGTCAGGATTATTGCGGATGCGAATTCAGTAAAAGGGAGCGGTTTAAGAAAAAAGCGGAAGCATGACAGGAGGATATTTTGGAGGGAAAAATGAAAGAATACTGGGATATCTATGATGGAAACGGAACGAGAACAGGAAGGACGATGGAGCGTGGAACTCCGATGGATGGAGACTATATGCTTTGTGTGCATGTGTATTTATATACACCGGACGGAAAATTTTTGATGCAGAAGCGCTCGAAAGATAAGCAAAGCCATCCGGGAGAATGGGATGTGACCGGAGGCGCTGTGCTTGCAGGGGAAAGTGCAAAGGCAGGTGCGGTTCGTGAAACAGAGGAGGAAGTAGGGATTTCATTAAGGGAAGAGGAACTTACATATATTGGAAGGATCAAGAAAAGAAGAAGTTTTATTTTGATTTATTTTGCGAAAAAGGATTTCGGACTGGAGGATTGCAGGCTTCAGGAGGAGGAGGTGGATAAGGTTCGCTTTGTTTCCTCGGATGAAGTGCTTCGGATTGAGCAGTATGAGCGAAAGAGGGAGCCGGAATACCTTGCGCTTTTGCAGGCGGCTATGGCAAAATATGGAGGGGAAAACTAGATGGAAGAAAAATATATGCTTCGTGCCATTGAGCTTGCAAAGAAGGGAATCGGAAAGGTGAATCCGAATCCTTTGGTCGGAGCTGTGATTGTAAAAGACGGCAAAATCATTGGCGAGGGCTATCATGCGAAATACGGAGAGCTTCATGCGGAAAGACATGCGTTTAGCAGGCTGAGTGAAGATGCTAAGGGCGCGGAAATGTATGTTACACTGGAGCCTTGCTGTCATTATGGTAAGCAGCCGCCCTGTACCGAGGCAATTATAGCGCATGGAATCCGCAAGGTATATGTCGGGTCGGATGATCCGAATGAACTGGTAGCCGGAAAAGGAATCCGGGCGCTATTGGATGCGGGGATTTCTGTAGAAACTCATGTATTAAAAAAAGAATGCGATGCACTGAATACAGTTTTTTTTCATTATATTACAACAGGCAGACCATATGTTGTGATGAAGTATGCAATGTCTCTAGATGGGAAGATTGCCTGTGACAGCGGGAAAAGTAAATGGGTGACAGGAGAAAAGGCAAGAGAGCGGGTGCAGATGCGGAGAAATGAACTGACCGGAATCATGGTGGGGATTGGAACGGTGCTTCAGGACGATCCAAAGCTTACCTGCAGAATAGAAGGCGGGAGAAATCCGGTGCGGATTATCTGTGACAGTCATTTAAAGCTTCCGATGGAATCTTACATCGTAAGGACTGCGGGGGAAATTCCGACGATCGTTGCTACGGTTTCGGCAGACAGAAAAAAACAAAAAGCATTAAAAGAAAAAGGGGTTCGTGTGATCTCCTGCAAGGAAAAGGATGGTCATGTTGACCTGCAGGATTTAATGCTTTATCTTGGGAATGAGAAAATTGACAGTATCTTATTAGAGGGTGGTAAAACCCTGAACGGCAGTGCATTAAGGTCCGGTATTGTGGACAGGGTGGAAGTTTATGTGGCACCAAAGATTTTTGGAGGAACCGGGAAATATACGGCAGTTGGAGGAATCGGCGCAGAAGAGCCTTCGGATGCATATATGTTGACTGCACCTGCTGTAGAGAAGATCGGAGATGATTTTCTGCTTTCCTACGATGTGCTGGGACAGAAAAACAGGCTGCGAAAAAGCTAGGAGGGATATTTTGTTTACGGGTATCATTGAGGAAACAGGCAGGGTGAAAAGCATTAGGAAGGCAGCACTTTCTGAAGTTCTTCTGATCGAGGCTGAAACGGTGTTAGAAGGGACGAAGGTCGGAGACAGCATTTCGGTCAATGGCGTCTGCCTGACTGTGACAGAGCTCGGAAAGGATTTTTTCTCTGCTGATGTCATGGCAGAAACGGTCAGGCGAAGTTCTTTAGGTGGACTAATGTCCGGAAGTATGGTAAATTTAGAAAGGGCGATGCCTGCGGAGGGAAGGTTCGGCGGGCATATTGTTTCCGGTCATATTGACGGGACCGGTGAAATCTTATCCTTCACACCGGAAGGGAATGCAATGTGGCTTCGGATTAAAACTCCGCCTGATATTTTGAAATATATTGTTGAAAAGGGGTCGATTGCGATTGACGGGGTGAGCTTAACCGTAGCAGGTTTAGATGAGTACAGCTTTTCGGTATCTTTGATTCCGCATACCGGAAAAGAGACGATTTTATTAAAAAAGAAGCCGGGCGATCTTGTGAATCTGGAAAATGATATCATCGGAAAATATGTGGAAAGACTGCTTGCCTTTTCAGGAGGGGAAACAGTTGTGAAAAAGGAAACGGAAATTTCTTATGAATTTTTAAGAGAAAATGGTTTTTCGTGATTTTGAGAAAAATATAAAAATCATTCTTATAAAAATCTGCTAAAATGGAACGGGGAGCAGAAATTGAATATCAATGAAGAGAGGTTATAGGAAAAATGGAATTTAATACGATTGATGAGATCGTTGAAGATCTGAGACAGGGAAAAAATATTGTTATGATTGATGATGAGAACAGGGAAAATGAAGGAGATGTGATCTGTGCCGCGAGGTATGCGACGACGGAAAATATTAATTTTATGGCAACCTATGCAAGAGGTCTCATTTGTATGCCGATGGATAAGAGCTATACAGATAAGCTGGGACTGCATCAGATGTGTGAGGTGAATACGGATAACCATAGTACTGCATTTACGGTATCTATTGACCATAAGGATACGACTACGGGGATCTCTGCTTATGAACGTTCGGTTACTGCCTTGAAAACGGTGGAGGATGGTGTGAAGCCGGAGGACTTTCGGACACCGGGACACATGTTTCCGCTGCAGGCAAAGCATGGCGGGGTATTGGAGAGAAACGGTCATACTGAGGGAACGGTGGATCTGATGAAAATTGCAGGGTTAGAGCCTGTGGGTCTTTGCTGTGAGATCATGCGGGATGACGGATATATGGCAAGGACACCGGAACTCATGGAATTTGCAAAAAAGCATGGGTTAAAAATCGGACGCATTGCAGACCTGGTACAGTATAGAAAGGAGCATGAGGTTTTTGTTGAATGCGTGGCAAAGGCAAAGATGCCGACCAGATACGGAGAGTTTATGATCCATGGCTATGTCAATAAATTAAACGGGGAACACCATGTTGCGTTAGTAAAGGGAGATATTTCGGACGGAAAACCGGTTCTGTGCCGCGTACATTCCGAATGTCTGACCGGTGATGCGCTGGGCTCGGCAAGGTGTGACTGCGGACAGCAGTATGATGCAGCTATGAAAATGATCGCAAAGGAGGGCAGGGGAGTGCTTCTCTATATGCGTCAGGAGGGGAGAGGAATCGGGCTGATCAATAAGATCCGTGCTTATGAATTGCAGGATCAGGGACTTGATACCGTGGAAGCGAATCTGGAGCTTGGATTTCCGGAGGACGCGAGAGATTATACAATCGGAACTCAGATTTTAGTGGATCTGGGAATCAGGCAGCTTAGGCTTCTTACGAATAATCCGCAAAAGGTATACGGACTTTCCGGCTATAACCTGGAGATTGTAGAGCGCGTGCCGATTGAGATGGAGCCGGGCAAATTTGATGCATTTTATCTGCGGACGAAGAAAGAAAAAATGGGACACCTTTTAAAGCTTTCCTGATGAGAGGGAGTGACTTGGTTTGAGCGGGGGTGCTTTTGTATGGAAGAGGACACAGGGAATATAGTAAAATAAAAGAAAAATGGTTTAGAATGGAGGATGTCATGAGAGTAATTGAAGGAAATGTAGTAGCGGATGGGGTAAAAATCGGGATTGTCGGTGCAAGATTTAATGAGTTTATTGTTTCGAAGCTGATTTCCGGTGCACAGGACGGACTGATCCGTCACGGAGTATCAGATGATGACATTACACTTGCATGGGTGCCGGGAGCTTTTGAGATTCCTGTTGCGGCAAAGAAGATGGCACAGTCAGGAAAATATGATGCGGTTATCTGTTTGGGTGCCGTGATCCGTGGCGCGACCAGTCATTATGATTATGTATGTGCAGAAGTATCTAAGGGAATTGCGGCAGTATCTTTGGAGACAGGAGTTCCGGTGATGTTTGGTGTGATTACGACAGATACGATTGAGCAGGCGATTGAGCGTGCCGGGACAAAGGCGGGCAATAAGGGATATGATTGCGCATTGGGTGCGATAGAGATGATCAATCTGACAAAGCAATTGTAGATTGGTGATTTTGCTGTAGCTAAACATGGTTTGGCTTTTTGAGCAAAGAAAGGAGAAGGAAATACATAGATGATACAAAACTTATATCCGGATGAAGACAGTGACTCGGCATATGACATTGATTATCAGGCGTATTATGATAAAGGATACAGAGGAATCCTTTTTGATGTGGATAATACACTGGTAGAACATGACCAGCCGGTTACGCTTCCTGCAATCGAACTTTTTTATAAGCTGCGGGAAATCGGTTTTAAGACATGTATTATTTCGAATAACAGGGATGAGCGTGTGAAGCCTCTTGCGACAGCGTTGGAGTCCGATTATGTGTATAAGGCAGGAAAGCCTTCTGCGAGAGGGTATTTGGAAGGAATGAAGAAAATGGGGACTACTCCGGAAAATACGTTGTTTGTCGGTGATCAGATTTTTACGGATATCTGGGGAGCAAATCGTGCAAAGGTGCATTCGATTCTTGTGAAACAGATTGCATCGCATGAAGAAATACAGATTGTTCTGAAAAGAGTCCTTGAAAAAATTGTATTAAAAAAATATTATCGTAAAATCAAAGCAAACAAAAAAAATGAGCATCAGTAACAAAGAGTATTTATCTATATCTGAGGAACGGTTCGTTGTTAAGTCGTGTACAGGTCGGATAACCGGCTAAACGGAATCGTTGCTCAGATATTTTTTTGCCGCATCGTAAATATGATGAGGGATTGTAATCTGTTCATAGATTGTATTGTACTCTTTTTCTGATATTGTTTCGATGTAATTTTTTTCAAAGTTTTTTGTCATTCCAACAGATTGTACAAGATTCACGGCTTTGTTATAGGCAATCGCAGCCTCTTCAATCGTATGGTATTTACCAATTACAAAATCACCGTGGATATGAATTTTGGCCAGATAGACGGCTTTGTTTTTTTCTTCTTTTTTCGTAACACCCTGATAGGGATTGATGATTTCGATATTGCTGTAACGAAAATCCTTGTCATCTCCATTGACAAAACGATAATCAATGCCCGGTCTTGCAAAGTTACGGATTCCATATCTGGAATGAATATTGGTCTGCATACCGTATTCGGCAACGAAAAGATGATTGCCGCGCCGCATGATCTTATGGTTTGAGTAAAAGAACAGGTCGTCTGCGTCAAAGAGCAGCACATCGGATGGGGAAAGATAGTAGGAGAAAAAATTGCTGCGAAGATAGATCGGTGTTTTTATATAATATCCATTGTTTTTGAAGTTCAAAAGAGAAATCCATTTCGGGAACGGAAGCAATGGAAAATCAGAGCTGTCATAGTCATCAGGTGAGAGCTCCTTTGTTGTTTCTAATAAATTTTTGGCTTCCAGATAAACCAGGTGGGCTTCCTTTTCTGTCTGGAAGCTCCCCAGGCTGATATGCCTGGAATGATAGGTAACAGAGGAACGGTAGTATATACTGCCGTCCTTTTTTTTTGACTGAAAGGCTCCGGGTAAAGGCATGGTAAAGTCTCCTTCTCCTTTAGGATATATTAGGGAATTGCGAAACTCAGATGTTCTCTTTGCCTGTTGTATATATTGCATAAAATATACAACACAATATAGAAATTTGAGAGCTTCACAATTATCTAATATGTATAGCATACCATACCTTCTCAAAAGTGAAAAGTATTTGAATTGATTTTATTTCGTTCTTTTTGTTGTTTTCTGTCGAGGGAGATGTTACGAAAGTATGTAAAAAGTGAATAATTAGTTTAAAAATATCATATAATTTGTAATAGATTTGTAATGGAATAATAGAGATTCTATACTGGAGGTTGGTATGAATAGATTTCAAAAATTTTTAATTTTTTTGGCAGCTTTGGTGATTCTTTTGTTTGGTATTTCTCAAAAGGCGGTTGCTACGGTGCAGGCTCCTGTGAAAGAGGTCATGCAGAGAAGAGTAGAAAAAAGAACATCGACAGAGAAAATTTCTTTACTGCCGAATGCTGTGATCAGAGAGGAGGATCCGTCTGAGAATGAAAATCGTATTTTGCTGCTTCAAGCGGACAGAAAAAAACTGATCACATTAGAACAAAGGCGTAATGAACGGATCATCGAGGAAAAAAAAGAGGCGGAGAGGCTGAGAAAGAAAAAACTTGCAGAAAAAAGAAAACGGGAGGAGGAAAAACGCCGCAGAGAAATCAAGGCATGTATTGGAGTCAGCATTGGCAGCAGGGACCGAAAGATACTTGAGAGAATCGTAGAAGCGGAAGCGGGCGGGGAAACGATAAAAGGAAGAATCTTAGTTGCCAATGTGGTGATCAATCGCGTAAAGAGCAAATCGTTTCCTTCCACGGTAAGCGGAGTTGTTTTTTCACATCGTGGATCCAGATATCAATTTTCGCCGATTTCCGATGGGAGATACTATACAGTAACCGTTTCCAAGGGAACGAAAAAAGCGGTAGATATGGCATTACACGGGAAAGATCCGTCGGAGGGGGCGCTG
>CADBMH010000007.1 GCA_902795705.1 uncultured Lachnospiraceae bacterium
AGAGATTAATATGGCTGAAGTAAGAAAGGATGATAAGGGGCGTCTGCTTCGTGCAGGAGAGAGTCAAAGACCGGACAAGCGGTACTGTTATCAATATACGGACGCATATGGAAAAAGAAAAAGTACATATTCGTGGCGTTTAACGGAACATGACCGGATGATTCCCGGGAAGAAAAAAGAGGCTTCGCTAAGAGAAAAGGAGAGAAAGATTCAGGCAGATCTTTTTGACCAAATCATACCGGAAGGCGGGAAGCTTACGGTGAGAGGACTTACAGAAAAATATGTTTCCATTAAGGGTAATTCAAATGTGAGGGAATCAACAAGGGCAAGCTACCGGACTGTGCTTGCCTTGCTGGAAAAAGATTCGTTCGGTGGAAAAAGAATTGATAAAGTCAGGATTTCTGATGCCAAGGAGTGGTTAATAAAGCTGCAGCGGATGGATGGAAAGGGGTATTCTACCATACGGACGATCCGCGGTGTGCTGCGTCCTGCATTCCAGTTAGCAGTGGATGATGACCTTATCAGAAAGAATCCCTTTGGATTTGAACTTGCAAGTGTTGTTTATAATGACAGTGTGACAAGGGAAGCACTCAGCTACAAAGATGAAAAACGCTTTATGGAATTTGTGAAGGAGGATAAGCATTTTTCTCAATATTATGATGCAATATTTATTCTGTTTCAAACAGGACTTCGCATTTCGGAGTTTGTTGGTCTTACAAAGAAAAATATTTCTTTTGGGGAAATGAAGATTACAGTAGATCATCAGCTTCAAAGATACCCAAAGATCGGATATTGTATTGTTGAGCCAAAAACAGAAGCAGGAGTCCGGGAAATTCCAATGACTGCTGAAGTGGCTGATTGTTTTAGGAGGATATTAAAAAAGCGTGCTAAATTGAAAGTGGAGCCTATGGTGGACGGATATTCCGGATTTTTATTCATAGATAAGAATGGAAATCCCATGGTGGCATTGCACTGGGAAAAGTATTTTCAGCATATTTGTGAAAAATACAATAAAATATATAAGAATCCGATTCCAAAAGTAACACCTCATGTGGCAAGACATACATTTTGCAGCCGTATGGCAACAAAGCGTATGAACCCTAAAACGCTGCAGTATATTATGGGGCATTCTGATATAGCGGTCACATTAAACACTTATACGCATTTGGGATTTGATGAAGCGGCATCCGAAGTCAGGCGTGTGGCATTGCAAAAACAGGGCTGAGGTAAAAATTATTTTTTACTTCACATTTTACCTCAAATATTTATAAAAATATGGGAAATTATATAAAGTTATGCCGGCATCATAGAAAAACAAAAATGTCCCGCAAGCCTGATTTTGCAAGGGTTTGCGGGGTTATGAAAGGAAATGAAAACTATGATAAAAATATTATTCATCTGTCACGGGAATATCTGTCGCAGCACAATGGCTCAGTTTGTGATGCAGGATATTGTTCGGAAAAATGGACAGGAAGATAAGTTTTTTATTGAGTCAAAGGCAACCAGTACCGAGGAGCTTGGGAATGGTCCTCATTATGGTACAGTCAGGAAAATGAAAGAGGTCGGAGTACCGATGCAGCCGCATCGGGCAACGCAGATGCGGAGAAGTGATTACGATGAATATGATCTGATCATCGGCATGGACCGGTGGAATTATCAGAACATTCTGCGGATCACGGGAGGCGATCCGGAGGGAAAGGTTTCTCTTCTTTTAGAGCATGCGGGCAGCAGCAGAGATATTGCGGATCCATGGTATACCGGAAATTTTGACCAAACCTATGATGATGTATTAGAGGGTTGTGAGGCACTTTTTGCAGAGCTGATACGGGAGACACCAACAGAACAATAGATTTGCCGGCTGGCGGTTATGGACCTCGACTATTGATACTTATTATTTTGAATAGCGAAAAAGGGTAAAAAGCGGGTGTATTTTGCCTGCTTTTTTTTCTTGAAACAATGCAGTGTTTGTAGTAAAATGATTCTATGGTGCATTCTCACCGGACAGAAAGATATCTTGGAGATTTACATATATTTTGTTTGTATGGAGCCTGCGTTGTAAGATACGGGAGAAAAAGGAGGATAAAGAAGGATACGATGAAAGAAAAGATTTTGAAAAAATTTACAGAGCTTTATGGAGATGAACCGGGGATAAGGGTGTTTTTTGCACCGGGCAGAGTAAATCTGATCGGAGAGCATACTGATTATAACGGGGGGCATGTATTTCCCTGTGCATTGACAATCGGTACCTACGCTGCGGCAAGGAAAAGAGCAGACCGGAAGCTGCGGTTTTATTCCATGAATTTTGATCGATTGGATATCATCGAATCCTCTTTAGATGACTTGAAGCCAAAAAAGGAAGCAGGTTGGACAAATTACCCAAAGGGAGTCATGTGGGCATTTGAAGAGCGGGGGATGAAAATTCCCTGTGGGTTGGATATTATTTTAAATGGAAATATTCCAAATGGCTCAGGGCTTTCTTCTTCCGCCTCCATAGAGGTAGTTATGGGATTTATTTTAAAAAGTTTGTTTGATTTTGATGTTTCAAACGAAGATCTTGCGCTGATCGGCCAATATTCAGAGAATAATTTTAACGGTGTCAACTGTGGGATTATGGATCAGTTTTCTATCGCAATGGGGAAAAAGAACCACGCCATTTTTTTGGACACTGCAGATCTTTCTTATGAATATGCACTCATTAAGCTGAACGGAGCGAAGATTGTGATTTCCTGTAGCAATAAAAAGCGCGGACTTGGAAATTCAAAATACAATGAACGGCGGGAAGAATGTGAAAACGCTCTGCGTACGATACAGAAAGAGAAAAAGATTGACACATTAGGCGATTTGGATGAGGAACAGTTTGAGGCGGTCAAGTCCCTGATCGAAGATGAGACGCAGCGGAAACGCGCAAAGCATGCTGTCTATGAGAATCAGCGTACCATCAGGGCGGTTGAAGCATTAAAGAAGGATGACCTTACGCTTTTCGGCAAATTAATGAACGAGTCACATGTTTCGCTAAGGGATGATTATGAAGTGACCGGTATGGAATTAGATACATTAGTTGAGACTGCATGGAAGGTAGATGGTGTGATTGGCTCGCGCATGACGGGAGCCGGTTTTGGAGGCTGTACGGTCAGCATTGTAAAGGATGAAGCAGTTGATCGTTTCATTAAGGAAGTGGGTGAAACATATAAAAAGAAGGTCGGATATGCGGCTGATTTTTATGTCGTATCGATTGGTGGCGGACCTGTGGAGCTATAGAGAAACCAGAATAAAGATATAAAAGAAAAAAAGGATATATAAAATAAAACTGCAAAGCAGTTTTATTCAGCAAGTTGCTGAAAATGCTTTTTCAAAAGCATTTTGCAACTTGATTATGTCCAAAAAACATGGACATTTAATATGATAATAAAGTGATTAAAAAAAGAGGAGGTAGGTTATGAAAATTTTAGTTCTTGGCGGGGCAGGGTACATTGGTTCCCATACGGTAAGTGAATTGATCGATGCAGGAGAAGAGGTTGTGATTGCAGATAATTTAGAGACCGGTCATATGGAGGCAGTTCATAAGGATGCGAAATTCTATGAAGGAGATATCAGAAACCGTGAGTTTGTTGACAGCGTTTTTGAGCAGGAAAAGATCGACGGAGTGATTCATTTTGCAGCGAATTCTCTTGTAGGCGAAAGCATGAAAAATCCTTTGAAATATTATGATAATAACTTGTATGGAACAAAGGTCCTGCTTGAGAGCATGGTGGCTCATGGTGTGGACAAAATCGTTTTTTCTTCTACCGCAGCTACCTATGGCGAGCCGGAGAGCATTCCGATTTTGGAGACGGATCGTACAGAGCCGACGAATCCATATGGAGAAACAAAGCTTTCCATGGAAAAGATGATGAAGTGGACGGGAGTTGCACATGGACTTCGCTATGTGGCGCTGCGCTATTTTAATGCGTGTGGTGCCCATGTGAGCGGACAGATCGGCGAGGCTCATAACCCGGAAACGCATTTGATTCCGCTTATTTTACAGGTGCCGAATGGACAGAGGGAAAGCATCAGTATCTATGGAGATGATTATGACACAAAGGATGGGACTTGTGTGAGAGATTATATTCATGTGACGGACCTTGCACAGGCGCATATTCTGGCAATGAAATATTTAGCAGAGGGCAAAGAGAGCAATGTTTTCAATCTTGGAAACGGAGTGGGCTTTACAGTAAAAGAGGTAATTGAAACAGCAAGAAAGGTAACCGGTCATCCGATCCCTGCTGTGGTTTCACCGAGGAGAGCGGGCGATCCTGCAAAGCTGATCGCATCCAGTGAAAAGGCGAGAAATGTACTTGGCTGGAATCCGGAGCATGCAGATCTGGAGGAAATTATTGCTACGGCGTGGAAATGGCATAAGGATCATCCGAATGGGTATGCGAAATAAGTTTTATTTTCCGGAACAGGAATATGAAACGCAATATGTCAGGGGTATGATTGGAAAATCTGATAAAGATTTGTAAAGAAGACAGGCAGAAGAAATGTACTGCAGCAGATTTGTCATCTCGGAAAGATGTGAGTGAATAACTTCGGAAAGGAGGTAAGAGGCGATATGCATTTTAATTATGATTTTTGTATCGCTGCTGTCGTTGTGCTTGCTATTTTGGTAGTATACCAAAAGGCGATTCCGCGGAAAGACACTCTTGCCAACCGTAGTTATAATTTTTTTCTATATTCAGGATTATTCAGCAGTGTTTCGGATATCATTTATGGAGGAATTCTGGTGGTGTTTTTTCCGGAACAGATCATGTTGAACCGGCTCATGCAGATGATTTGTTGTAGTACTCTTCATCTGGTACCTGCAGGATACTTCATTTATATTCAGGTATTGTCGCGAAAATATGAAGTATTTCCAAAGAAATTTTTCTATATGCTGATTCCTGTTTTTGTAGAGCAACTTTTTATCCTGACATCACCGATTACGGGGTTTGTTTTCAATTATACTGCGCAACAGGGATATCAGCGTGGTCCTGGGATGACATTTGTTATTTTGGTTGAAGTAGCATATCTTGTCGGTGCATCTGTAGAGATTATTTTTTTCGGAAAACATTTAGGAAAGCATTATCAGGTGATTTCTCTTGCTTTTGTTATTTTGGCGGTATCTGCACTGGCTGTTCAGATGATTTTTCCACGCTATGTTCTTTTGGGAGCTGCAATCGCATGCAGCTGTCTGATCATACAACTTTCGTTTCAGAATCCGCAGCTGATCGAGGAGGCGAGGGAGAAAGAGATTGTGGCCAGAAAAGAGGCGGAAGCCGCGAATCAGGCAAAAAGTAATTTCCTTGCCAATATGTCTCATGAGATTCGGACACCGATGAATGCAATCTGTGGCATGGCGGAAATACTTAGTCAGGAAGACCTGTCTCCGGTGGATATGGACTACGTACAGACTATTCAGGAGGCAAGCCAGAGCCTTTTATCAATCATTAATGATGTTTTGGATTTTTCGAAAATTGATGCGAGACAAATGGCTCTGACGGAAGAGGAGTACAGTTTTTCGGATATGATTGGGAGCATTGGTGATATCATTGCAGCAAGACTTCAGGATAAGGAAATTGAATTTGAAATCAACACGGGCAATATCGTTCCGAAAACTCTGTATGGAGACCGCGGGAAATTAAATCAGATTTTAATTAATATTCTTGGGAATGCAGTTAAATTTACGGAAAAGGGAAAGATAACCCTGGATATTTCCACGGAGCCGATTGATGAAAAAAGAGCGAGGCTTCAGTTTATGGTGACAGATACCGGGATTGGGATCAAGAAAGAGGATATTCCGAAGCTGTTTAACCGTTTTAGTCAGGTGGATAACCAGCATACCAGAAAAGTTACCGGAACCGGGTTGGGGCTTGCATTGTCCAGAGGTCTTGCAGAGCTTTTGGGCGGCGATCTGACCGTGACGAGCGAGTATGGTGTGGGAAGCTGTTTTCACATTGAAGTGATCCAGGAGGCGAAAAAATATAATGATGTCTCAAAGGTTCTGTCCGGTGAAAAATATACAGCATATATCTACGGAGTGGAATCGGAGGAATGCTGGTACTTAACAAGGCTGCTATCGCAGCTTAAGGTGTCATCGATCATATTATATGATGAAGGTCAGCTAAAACAATTAGAGGAACAAGGGGAAGGCCCGGAGAAGAAGCTTCTGTTCTATGCGTATGAAAAGTGCCATAAGCAGATTGCCCGGATGAAGCTTTCTGCGCAGAAGATTGCTTTGATGCAGTATTATACATCGACCAATAAGATGAACCTGAATAATCCTTTTTTAAGAAAGCCTTATGACATTTTTAAGGTTACTTCCATCATTTGTGATGCAAAAGGAAAGAAAACAGAGTCAAACCAGATACAAACGAAGGATGTCCGGGTGGCTGTTGTGGATGATAATAAAGTGAATTTAAAGGTAGCCATTACGCTGTTTCGGCAGTTTAATGTGGGACCGGAGGCTTTTACAAGCGGTGCCGCCATCCTAAAGGCGCTGGAAAATGGCAGAAAGTATGATATTATTTTTATGGATCATATGATGCCTGAAATGGATGGGATTGAGACAACAAAGAAAATCAGGGAATTGCCGGGAAGCTATGCAAAGAGGGCTGTTATTATTGCATTGACTGCAAATGCGATTGACGGGGTGGAGAAGGATTACCTTGATGCGGGAATGGATGACTGGCTGTTCAAACCGGTAAATCTGGATGGGATACAGGAAAAGCTGATAAAATATCTGCCGAAGGAAAAAATAATATATGGGGAGGTGTCAGAAGATGGAGAATCAGAATAAAACAGGACAGGTCGATCTTTCAGAAGTGGAGATGCTTCGTCTGATCAATCTTTCAGAGTGTGCGATGTTTATTACAGCGCCGGAAGCAGAGCTGCAGGTATGGTATGCAAATAAGAAATTCTATGAGTTAGTGCAATATACACCAGAGGAATTTAAGGAGCAGTTTGAAAATCATGTAATGGGGCTGATCGTTCCGGAGGAAAAGCAAAATGTACGGAATTTAATTGCAAGACAGTTGGCGATGGGCGGTGTCATTCAGCTGGAATGCAGAGTTCGAAGAAAAGACGGCGGTTTTCTTTGGATTTCCCTTTCAGCGGAGATTGTCAGAGAAAGCGGAAAGAGGATATACTATTGCTCGGCAATTAATACTACAAAGCAGAAGCGGAATATGGACGAGGTATACAAGGCAAAAAATGAGACAAGCCTGATTGTGAATAATATTTTGGGTGGAGTGATCAAGCTGCGTACAAAGGATTTCGCTCTGCTGTATGCGAATGAAGGATTTTTTAAACTGGCGGGTTACAGCCGGGCAGAATATCTTTCGGAATTTGGGAATGTATGCAGTAAGGTGATCCACCCGGATGATCAGGTAATGGTAGCGAAGCAGATTCGTTCCGCTCTTGACAATCATGGCAATATAGGGTTTGAATACCGGATCATCAATCGTTTTGGAGAGACACGCTGGTCCTATGTAAACGGATGCCAGATTGAGGATGTGGAGGATTCACCGGTCTTTTTGTGCATTATTATGGACATTACAGAGAGAAAGAAGCTAGATATTAAATTAGATGAATATATCCGCTGTGCCTGTGAGATTCAGATCATGCAAAAGAGTGTGAGCTGGCTGTATTATATCAATGAAGAACGAGTGGTACGGACCGGCGACCTGGAGCATTCTTACTCACAGGATGCCGAAATCTATCATTTTTTTACGGAGGAATGGCTGAATAAGATTGTACATCCGGAGGATGTGCCGCGTCTTCTGAAGGATATGCAGACTCGTATGAAGCAGCTCGGAAAAAGCAGTTCTGTTTATCTTATGCAGGATGGCATGGGGGATTACCGCCCGACAAGAGTGGATATGATTTCTGCCTGTGTGAACAGCAAAGATGGTGTTCCTGACCAGATATACGGACAGACACATATTTTGACCGAGGAAGAGGACAAAGAGCTTACTTCAGCAAAGCTTGATACCGAAAATGTAACGGTGGGACAGGAGAACCGGCTTGTATTTATGGCAGAAAATGCGATCTCCGTGCAGGAGGATGTCATTACACATATGATGAGCTATCAGGATTTTCTCAAAAAAATGTCAAAATATTTGAAAGAAGAGCCTGAGAAAAACTTTGGAGTGCTCTGCTGTGATATTAATGAGTTTTCAAAGCTAAACTACCATTATGGTGTTTCTTTCGGAAATCAGACTTTAAGAAGCTTTGGTGGGATCTTAAGAGCAAATCTTGCTTATGAGGATATGTGCAGCAGAATACGGGGAGATTATTTCGTTGTATTCTTCTCCTATGAGAATCATAATGCGATTTTAAAAGAGCTTTCAGCAATCCAGCGTGAGATTAAAAAGGTGGCAGAGGATTTTACCTATGTGACCTATGGCACAACGATGGGGGCTCTTTTGATTGAAGACCGCTCGGAGGATATCGTAGAAATGATCGCAAAGGCAGATATTGCAAGAAGAAGTATTAAGGGGATGAAGGGAAACCATTTTGCCCTATATACGGATGATCTCCAAAAGATGCAGTTCTGCGAGGATGAAATCATTGAGGACATTTCAGATGCGATTAAAAATCATACTGTGGAAATCTGTTATCAGCCGAGATTCAGGGATGAAAAGGATAATATTATCGGCTGTAAGGTCGTACCGCAGGTTCAGAGGAGAACGGGTGAATTCCTTCCGTTAGAGGATTTAAGACGATATACAGACCGGACACAGGATGTACAGGAACTGGTTTTTTATGTGCTTTCTAATGTCTGCCGGACGCAGGGCGTATGGAAGGCACAGGGGAAAAAGGTCATGCCGATTTCGCTGGATATTACACAGGGACAGCTCTGCCAGCAGAATGCGGTGGAGAGGATTCAGCGGATTGTGGAGGAAAACGGCATGGATCCGTTTGAGATTATCTTCGAGATACAGGAGCAGTATTTCAGGGAAATGACGCCGAAGTTTCAGATGGCATTAGAGGAGCTTCACAGAAAAGGTTACCGTTTGATTATCAGCCGGTTTGGTTCTGATCATACTGCCGTTGAAGAGGTCAGACGACTTCCGATTTATGCGATCAAGTTTCATGGCGAATATTTTCATGAAAATACGACGAATGAAAAAGAGATGCAAATCTTTAAAAGTATTGTGAAAATGGCGCAGGATCTGGGGATGAAAACCTCCTGCGGAGGCATTCATACGGAAAGGCAGGAGGAGATTGCCCGCTCGATCGGATGCAATATTTTTGAAGGGGATCTCTATTACGGAACTGTCCGGAATGATGTATATGCGCGTTGCTTTTTGGAGCAGTGATTGATAGAGCGGAAATTGTTGTAACAGCAGTGTAATCAGTATGAGTATCATTATCGGAACAGGAACATTGCAAGGGGCTTTGAGGAATTGGAAAGAATACATTGGAGGAAATAGAAGATGAGTCAGAGAAAGCATATATTTCAGAAAGGGCTTGTCCTTTGTCTGATTTTATCGCTGTTTTGCGGAAATTTAGCCATGGAACAAAAGGTATCGGCAAGCTCCGGCTTGAAAAAACCGACCTTTTCCGTAACGAACAGAACGAAGAAAACAGTGACATTAAAAGTAAAGAAAAACGGAACCGTGACCGGTTACCATGTCTATTTGCGAAAGGGGAAAAAGGGGAAATGGAGTCTGACGACGCTTGCGCTGCGTACCCATACGATCAAGCTTACAAAGCTGAAAGCGACACAGACCTATTATGTGAAAATCCGTTCTTATCGTACCAGAGGGCTCAGCATAAGGAAAAGTAAATTTTCCAAGGTAAAGAAAATCAGTCCTTATACAACGCCGGAGACGGTGACACCGGCACCGTCACCATCTGCGAATCCGACCAATGCCCCGTCGGGAACCGGAGATGATACCGCGCATCCGGACGAGCTGCTTAGTGAGGTTCTGTATTATGTAAATGAGGAGCGGGAAAAGGAAGGACTTCCTGCTTATACATTAGATACGACTTTGCAGGAGGCAGCAGGGATTCGTGCGAATGAGCTTACAACGGTTTTTGATCATGTCAGACCGGATGGAACGGATTGCTTTACGGTGCTTAATGAGCTGAATTATTTCTATCAGGCAGTAGGTGAAAATATTGCTGCCGGGCAGGAAACAGCAAGGGAAGTGGTAGATTCATGGATGAATTCTTCCGGACACCGGGCGAATATCATGAGTCAGAAATTTACGAAAATGGGTGTCGGATATTGCCACACAGAAAGTGGCTATAAGAATTACTGGGTACAGCTTTTTTCAGATTAGTATAGTA
>CADBMH010000008.1 GCA_902795705.1 uncultured Lachnospiraceae bacterium
CGACAACCACATCTTTTCTAAGCATACGGCGCCCTCCTGATTTAGTTATGTATGTAACTAAAATTATACCATACAGAATAATTTTTTACAAGCAAAAAGTGGCGAAAAAACGCCACTTTTTTAAAAAAATTCCAAAAATATTTTTTTCAGTTATAGTATTTAAGAAAAGTTAAGGATATTTATTCTTTGCAACTGCCTAAGCAGCATTGACAGCATAGGCATTATTTCCCACTTGCAATTTCTTTAAAAATATGTTATAAAATAGTTAGATGAATACTGCATCCTGGTTCCACGTAGTGAGCGGGGGTCGACAGTATTCATTTTTTTATTGCTTGCCAGACCTTGAAAGTATTCTTTTTAATCATTATAATATCCGTTTTCCCTATTGCACAGCGAATCAAACTATACATTACTGCCTTTTCTATTTCACGCCAATTTAATCTCCCATTGGTAAAATCCAGTATAATCCCCCTCTTTTTCCATCTATTTGTGAATAAGCTTTCTTGATTCGTATATGTATCGTATTTGTTTTTGATGATGAAATGCCTTTCCTCTCCCCATAGGTTCCCCTCCAAAGATAGTCCGGCATCTTTTCTCTCTGCTTCTTACTTTCGCATAAAAGCACAATATCTCCACCAAATTTTCTCCATAACCATTCTGCTGTCTGAATTTCATCAGCATGTTTTTTTCTGTCAAAATGCTCCTCAAAAATAATTCTGCCACTTTTTGGAACACCTTTCTCCAAAAACTCTTTTGTAATTTCAGCAACTTCAACCATTGATGTATTCCAATTCCTTCCTCTGCTTTTTCAGTTCCTGTCCAATTCCATCTGACAATTCAACATTTTTTCTTTTGTATCCTCCCACCGCTTCCACCAGCCACTTTGCAACACTATCCTCCTCATTTGAACCGATCACCGCAGTCGCAAGCTTTTTCAGCTCCGGCACGGCATTTTCTACGGCATATGCCTCATCTGCGGATTCAAACAGCTCTATATCATTGAGTCCGTCGCCAAAGGCAATAACACGGTCACAGTCAAGCAGTCCGGCAAGCTGCCTGACAGCATTCGCCTTCGAAACCTCTTTTGGCATAAACTCAAGCCACCAGTCACCCGAATAGATATCACTTTGATAGACAAGGTGATACCTGTCCCTGTAGGCTTCATGTAAAGGTGCCAGCTTCTCCCTCTCATCGATACAGGTAATATAAAAAATCTCTCCCTCCAATAATGCCTGAATCCCCTCAACCGGTCTGTTGCGTAAGTCCTCTTTTCTGGACTGCAAAAAGTCCTGTGTCATATCGTTAATACATCCCTGCAGATAGGAAAATTTTTCCTCGCCCTCTATAAAAGCATAAACAAGCGGTGAAATGCCATGGTCCAGCAAATCCTGTACCAGCTTCACCGCTTCCTTTTTATCAAAAAAATTTTTCAACAGCAAATCACCTGTTGCATGATCCTTTATAAATGCCCCATTATAGACAATGACCGGAAATGCCGCTGTCATGCCCTCTGTCACCTTATGCGCCGTACTATAGGAACGGGCAGTCGCATAGGAAAATAACATGCCCTCCTTCACAAGCCGGTTAATCACCTGATTTGTAAATTCTGATGTTTTCTGATCACCCCGTAAAAGAGTCCCGTCCAGGTCTGAAACATATAATGTCCGCATCATAAAATCCTTTCGCATTCGTATAACAAAAATCAAATTCCCGGCATCACTCTGCCGCCCGTCACAGGAATATAAGCCCCCGTCGTAAATGATGTATATTCCGACAGAAACAGCACGACCATATTGGCAATATCCTCATCCGTCCCCCTTCTTTTTAACGGGACTGTCTGTACATATTCCGGTGCAGGATTCACTCCCGTTTCCCTTTCCTTATCCGTAATCGTCCAGCCCGGTGCCACCTGGTTGACCGTAATTCCGTACTCACCAACCTCCTTTGCCAAAACCCTCACAACACCGTCCAGTCCCCTTTTTCCTGCCACATATGCCGAAAATGTCGGTTCGCACAGGTACGAGCACTCTGTATTGATCACGACAATACGACCATACCTTTTTTCTTTCATATAAGGGATAAACTCTCTGGAAAGATGGACGGTCTGCATGACGCAGCTCTCAAACTGACTGTAAAAATGTTCATCCTCTGTTTCCAAAAGGGGTTTAAATTCATACTGAATCACAGCATTCGGCACCAAAAGCTCCGGCATCGAAAGCTCCGACTCTTCTATTTCCATTCTGAGCTTTTTTACGCTCTCCCAATCGGTAATATCCGCCTGAAAAATCTCCGACTTCACACCATATTTTTCTCTGATTTCATCTCTGACAGATAACGCGCTCTTCTCATCACTATGATAATGAATTGCCACATCCGCCCCACAGGAAGCCAGCCGTTTGACGATCGTTCTTCCAAGTCCACCACTTCCACCTGTCACTAATGCAGTTTTCCCGGTTAATTCTATTCTCATCAATTTTCCCTCCTCCATCCCAGCTCCCCAACAAAACACCGGCATAAAAGTCTGAATCCGTTTACTAATTCTTTTTATGTTAAATTATGATGTACCGGGCTTTTAATTTTCTTTCTCTGCATACATCCTCTCATCCGCTTTTCGCATCGTTTCATCTACACTTTCAAACTCCGAATAAGCCGCCCAGCCGACTGCAGCATCAACCCGGAA
>CADBMH010000009.1 GCA_902795705.1 uncultured Lachnospiraceae bacterium
AATCCGCAGCGGTACTAGATGCTTACAAAACAAGCATCAAGGACCGGCTGGATTTCAATGTCCTCAAAAAGCAGATATCCAAAAACACAGACAAGGTTGAAAGCTATCAAGGCACGCGTCAATTATGAAGACACTCCACTGTGGTGTTATGATAAGGTTATTTTAATTATTGGATTTGGAAACAGTTTAATGGATGATATGCAGGAGGAACAGTATGAAGGACGAGGAAAAAGCGATTTTAGATATGTATGGTTCGCCGGATATCAGAACGGATCTTTTTTCGGTAAAACAGGCATGCAGGCTTACGGGTATGTCACGGGCAATACTCATCAAGCTTGAGGAGGCGGGGTTCTTAAAACCAAGAGAAAAGAGTGAAAATACCGGCTACAGATATTATGATACCTTCAATATTTTTAAGATACTGCAATATAAAAGATTTCGTCTCGCAGGTCTTTCACAGAATGAGATTTTTGAGTTTTACAAAGAAGGAAATGACAGTATAGAAAGGACGCTTGAAAAGCTTTTCCTGCAACAAAAGATTTTGGAAAAAAGCATAGAGCTTTTATCGATTCGGACATCGAAAGACAAACATTACAGCTTTTCTTTTTATGATTTTGATGAGATGACCTGTCTTGTGAAAAAAGAAGTGATCCATAATCTGGAGGAGGCAAATATCGTTGGCTATAATCTGTCTGCGGAGGCATTGTCAAGAGGGTTTATGCCACAGGTATCGGAGGAGATGTGGGCAGAAAATATGGGGATGGAGGGTATGGTAAAGGGAAACATGGAAAGACAGATCAAGGTGTATCAGCCGATTGATCCTGATATACCGGACGAGGCTGATAAAAACGGGGTGGAAGTGGTTCCGCCGTGCCACACCTTTTCTATTTTAATGTATGGTCTGGAGAATGATGCGGAAATCGTACATCCATATAAGCTGCTGCTTGATGAAATTGAACGCAGGAGGAAAGTAGGTTTTTAGAGCTGCAGCTGCAGATCATGCAGCAGAAGATTGAACAGACGGCAGAAGCAGAGAAAAGTATTTCCATTTACCGTCATGATATGAGGCATGTCCTTTCTGTAATCCTTTTTTATTTAAAAACATATACATGCTTTTCATGCCGCCTTTTGTTCCTGCCTTTACTTCGACAGGTGTTATGATACCATCCTTAACAATGATATAGTCGACCTCTGCAGTACTGTTTTTTTCTGTCCTTACCCAGTAGTGCAGCCTGCGATTATGACTTTCGGCATGATATTTTATCAATTCACAGCCTGCAAACATCTCCGTAATGCTGCCCTTATTGACAAGCTCTGCTGTACTCGCCAGGAGAAGCTTTTTTCTGATATTTTCCTGATTTCCTGTTTCTATTCCGAGAATCCTGAGTAGTAATCCGGGGTCTAAATATAAATATTTAACATATCTGTTGTTTTGTTCACTGTCTAACGGCAATCCGTTGGCAGATGTATGAATCACGGGTGTAATCAGTCCGGCCAAGGTGAGCAGACGAAGTGCCTCTTTTATCTGAGAACTGTTATATTCTTCTGAAACTCTGCTGTATACGAATTTTTGTCCTGTCTGATGAACGACACTATTTAATGTCAATCTTAAAAGATCTGGTTTGATTCGTTTTTTATACTTTGAAAAATCATGTTCATATCCGGTTACGATATCATCGTGTATCAGTGAAACCTTGAGATAATCATTTGTATCAACCCATTCTGCCACTGCTTCAGGCATTCCAGCTATCATAATATAGTCTCTGAAAAGCTGAACCAGTTTGTTATGAAACACCTCATCAAGCGGTTTGTCTGAATCTGCATTTTTTTTCATGGAAATCAGGGAAGCGTTTCCGGTCGCGTTTAGAAATTCATCAAAGCTCATCGGATACATATACAGGGAGCGTATGCGGCCTACAGCAAAGGTTGGAATATCCTGTAATGTAAATTCCAGTAAGGAACCTGCTCCGATTACATGTAATTCCGGCATATCCTCCCAAAAGAAACGCAAGCTTTCTATTGCCTGCATACAGCTTTGGATTTCATCAAAGAAAAGCAACGTCTTCTCCGGTTCGATGGAAACATTATAATATGCAGCTAATTTGGACAGGATCACATTTACATCATGCCCTTGTTCGAAAAAGGCGCACACATCCGGATTTTTTTCAAAATTTACTTCAAGAATCATTATAAAATAATAAATGAATAAAATCAAGGGTTTTAAATTAGATAAAATGGATAAAATCATGGGTTTTAAATGTATTTAAAAAGATAAAATCCAAGGTTACAGATTGACAAATTTTACAAAGAATCGACCGATTTTACAAAAATTAAGACGAATTAAGGGGAATATGATACGATGTTTTAAAACGCTAAATCAGCAGAAGCTTGCGATAAGGAGGAAAAAATGAGAACAAGAAGTATAGTAGCAGTGATTATGGGCGTGTTGTTGATCATTTCAGGGTTTGTATGTATCACAATAAAGAGATGCGAAGTATGGCAGCGTATGCTTACGGGGTGCAGACCGCTCCATTTCAGGAGTCAACGAATGTGTATGCGCCGTATTACCGTCAGTGTAATCTTACAGCGCTTATGAGGGCTAATTTGCCAAGTGAAGGCTTTATTGAAAAGCTGATGTATGAACCGCGCAGTGATACCTTTGCGGCATTAGATTACTATTTTACCCATTATAATAACGGAAGGCCGTTTATTCTTGCCTCCCATTCGCAGGGTTCGAGCATGCTGCGTATTATTCTTGCTGGTTAGTATTAGATATGATAAAATGAGCAAAGTGACAATCAAACTTGTTTGAATTGTCATTTTGCGAGTGCCACATGGAGCTGCCAGGCGACATGATAAAATGAAACCGCAAAGGGG
>CADBMH010000010.1 GCA_902795705.1 uncultured Lachnospiraceae bacterium
AAAAAAGCAGTGGAAATATTAGAAGAAAAGCTGGCAGCACATCTTAGAGCTGATATAGCAGAGGCTTCTTTTGTATATCTTCCTGTTTTGTATTCGGAAGAACCGCAGACAGAGTTTGCCTTTCCCTGCTGGCGGTTCGTGGGAAAGGATGGAAGCAACGGACGGAAGCTTTGTATCCTTTTGGATGCACTGACCGGAGAAATTCATTATTATAACTTTGAGGACTAAAAAAAATTATCTGATAATTTTGGAAATGGGGTGAGGAATTGCAAAGTCTGATTAATGAATTAAAGAAGAACTGTTATCTTCCGTTTTGTTTTATCTCTGTTTTCGGAACGGCGTTTACCTGTCTGTTAAGCCACTGCTATACCGATGAAAAGCAAACCTCGTATACCGTCGTGCAGGCAATTTTTTCTGATGAAGTGCCGAGGGAGATCCTGCCGCTTTTGGAGGTATGGAAGGAGGGGATTGGGATATGGTCGTTCATCCTGCTTCCGTTTCTGTTAAGCATCGGCTATCTTTTTGTGACGGCTTCTGAACAGAGAAGCGGAAATATCCGCTTTACTCTGGTAAGGGAGGGGACAATCCGGTACTGCCTGGCGAAGATGCTTGGTCATATGCTCTGCGGCGGCATTTTCATGGTACTCGGTTATCTTTTATATGGACTTCTTTGTCTGCCGTTTTTTCCCTTTTTGTCTGCGTTTCCGGCAGATGAAATGGCATATCATTTAGAAATGCTCGGGATAAAAAGTATTCCTGTTTTTATCGCAATCAGGCTTTTTTGCGTATTTTTTTATGGAATATTTATGAATCTGTTTTCGTTTCTGGTCTCTGTGCTTTTTTCGGATACCTATATCCTTTTGTGTCTGCCGATGATGCTTTCCTATATCTATTCGTCCGTGATCGGGGCATTGGAGAGCGGAATGTTCGATAGCGGAAATGAAAAGCTCCTGAGAGTTATACAGCTTTTTCATATGGATAATATATTTATGGCTCCTGCGTGGAGGGAGAGACTTTATACTGCGGGAATCTTTTTGGGAGTGTATCTTTTGATTTTTTTCCTGTTTGTGTTCAGAACCAGAAAATGGACAGGAAGTACAGCGGGGACGAGGGGGTAAGAGGTTATGGTATTTCAAATTGCATACACAGAATTAAAAAATCTTCTCCGAAGCACGAAAATTATTGTTTTGGGAGTGTTTCTGCTTTTTTTACATATGCAGATTGTTCTTCCGCTGCGGGAATGTTCTGAGCTGATGGGGAAAAAGCTTTCCTGGTTTGAGCCTTTTATCGCGGCAAGCAATTCAGGAATGGTTGTTTTGATTTTTCCGCTCTTTTTTCTCGTTATGATTGCAGATTTCCCGAATGAGGGTGGGATTTCGCCGTTTTTTCATGTGAGGTGCAAAAAGAGGACATGGGTTTTGGGACAGATTTTGTTTGCAGTATTTGCCTCGTTGTTCGTGACGGGCTTTGTGCTTGTTTCTTCTATGGTTCTTCTGGTTCCGAAGGGTGCATGGTTTTCCGGCTTTAGTGATGCTGTTACAAAATATGTGTCCGTTTTTCCGGAGCGGGCAGGGGATTATATCACGCAGCTTTTACCGGAAAATGTTTATCATCAGATGACATTGAAAACAGCAGTGGTCTATAGCGTAAGTCTTTTATTCTGCTATTTTCTTTTGTTGGCGCTTGTTGTACTTTTTTTTACCATGCTGAATCATAAGCTTGCGGGACTTTTGATAGACGGGGCACTGATTCTTACCGGGACGGTTGCCTGCGGGTTTCGTCTGGAGGGAATGTGGGCGTTTCCGATGACACATACGATCAGCTGGCTGCACTATACGGAATATTTCAGTGAACCGGTATTTCCAATATGGGGTTCGTACCTATATTTTAGTGTGCTTATCGTTATACTGGCGGCCGGAAGTCTGATTGTAGGAAAGAGGTATGAGATTATTTAATCAAATCTTAATAACTTTATGTCTTGAATCTTAAACTTTTTCTCTTTAAAGTAAAGTTATCAAGAAATCAGTTACAGATAATTTCCGAGGAGGTGGTTGTTTTGAAAAAAACTTTTTATCCGGCACTTTGCATGGTGGTTCTTTTTACGCTACTTTTCGGTGCCTGCGAAAAGGCACCGGAGCAGAAGGCTTTTGAGGAAAAGGAGGAACAGAAAAAGGCAGAAAAGTATGTTTCCTTTGAGGAGGCAAAGAGGCAGATTAAGAGCTTTGAGGAGAAGTCGGTCAGGGACTTTCATTTTGGTAAGCCGGTGGATATTTCGGAAATGAAGGATATTTCCGTTATTAAATTAAAACCTTACCGGGACAGCTCGCCGAAAAAACTGGAGGAAACACTTGCCGCCGTCTGGGATATGTACAAAAATACGGACTGGGATAAAGCAGAGGTAAATGAGTCTTCAAGAGAAGACAATAACCGGGCATATACAAAAACAGACAGGGAAAGCGGAAACTTCTACTCCTGTGATACGACCACCGGATTTTTTGCAGGCAACACGAAAAGTATATGGGAAAGGGAGCTTTGGTTAGACTCCTGCGTGAAGCAATATGATTTTCGAAAAGAATCTATATCGGAGAATCAGAAAAAGGATGCATGGCCGGTGGGAGGAAAGGATGTGACGGTGGGGGAGGCGGTTGCCTATACAGAGGAAAGATTAAATCAAAATCTGGCTCCGCTTGAGAAAAAGGAATTTCAGTATAAGGTACAGCTTCTCTATGTGCTGCAGGACGAAGAAACGAAAAACTGTGATTTCAGCATGGTCATCGGGAGAGTGTACCGGGGCGTTTCCCTTGCGACACAGTCGGATTTTGACAATAACGAGGAGGGGAAATATCCATGGAGGCATTGTGGTTCGCATATTCTTATCATTATGCGGGATGGCTGCGAGATTGATTATTTCAATGTTTGTGATGAGGTGTACGGGATTGCTTCTGCACAGAAACAGGAAAAAATTATTTCACCGGAGTGGGCAGTAGAAAAGATGGACCGGGAAATTGCACATATTGGCGGGGCTTCCTGCTCCTTCTATGGACTTGTGTATCTGCTCACCCAGAAAAGGGGGGAGGAGAAAACCCCGGATGGCTTTGAATATTCTTACAGCCACGTCGATGAGAACACATACCTGAGACCGTATTGGATTTTTGCGAGTCCGGCACATTGGGACTTCAGGGAGGGGCAGGAGCATGATGACGGATTAGAGGAGATTACGCTGATTGATGCGGCAGACGGCTCTTTATACTATTATCAAATGACCGGAGGGTATTAAATGATAAAGACTGAATGGAAAAAAACGATTTTTTCTATTGATTTTTTGATTGCCGTACTCCTGCTGTATATTGTCTTTTTGTGCGGAAAGGGCGGGCAGGGGCTTACGGGGGAAGATACGCTCAGCATACTTCGTGTGCTTTTGGGAAGGCTCCGACACAGACAGATGGTAAGTGAAATGGAGGAATGGGCGGTGCCTCATATGTTAGGGATATGGTGGGATAATATTTATCTGCCGATGGTGGCACCGGTCATTTTCGGACTTCCTTTTATTTCAAAATATGTGGAAGAAGTGAAATCGCAGAATAAACGATTGATCCTTATCAGGACAGGCTTTTCGGGCTACTACAGGGCAAAGGTCGTATCTGTGCTTTTGACCGGCTGCTTGATTGCTTTTTTTGCGGTTCTCCTTTATGATGCTACTTTATTCCTCTTTTTCGAAAGGATATCTGCACTGGACAAAGAGGAGAGAGAGCTGTGTTACTCTCTGGTTTCTGAGCATGTGACCAGCTATGCGGGTGTGTGTCTTACCGTTCTGAAATCCAACCTGCATTTTATGCTGTACGGAATGATCTGTGAGGCAGAGATTTTTTTGCTTACGGTGCTGTCAAGAGACCGGTATATTACGCTGGGGACATCGATTTTGACGACCTATATCCAGTGTCGTCTGGTGCAGGAGCTTTCAACCAAGGGATTTGAGGAGCAGAACGAATTTTTGCAAAAGCTTTCCCAGTTTTTCAGTCCTGTCTTTTTAGGATATGCCGGAAGATACGGAATCTATCAGAACAGAGAATGGGCGGCGGTTTTGGTCGCAGGGGGAGTGATCGGTTTTTGTTTTTCCATGGTTTTTATCTATTATAAAAAGCAGTCAGATATCAGCGAAAGGTGAGGGGTATGAAATTTATATATACGATTTTTAGGATAGCAAAGGCATCTCTTTTGGAAAGTATCACTGACCGGAAAAACATTATTCTGCTGTTGATCCTTGGTGTGATGCTCGATAACGGTGTGAGGATTTTTGTGGAGCATGCGCAGCAGATGGGAACACCGGTGAATTTTGCGGAAGGTTTTTTAATGTGCTGCAATCATTGGTACTATGTAGTATTTTTGCTGATTGGATTTGTATTCGTTTTATCGGACACTCCACGGTTAAATGAGCACCGGCTGTTTTTGATTCACCGGGCGGGAAAGAAAAACTGGTATTTCGGAGAAGTGCTTGCTCTTTGTATTTATTCATTTTTTTATGTGCTTCTCTTTTTTCTCGGAACGGTGGCTGTCTGCGGGAAATACAGCTTTGTTGCGAATGTGTGGAGTACCTTTACCGTAAACTACCAAAGCTCCTATAAAGAGCTTTTATCGGACAGCAATCGTTTTGTAGACCAGCAGGTATTTAAATATTATATGCCCTTTGAGGCGGCGTTTCACAGCTTTCTTCTGCTGTGGTTCTGTATTATTGCAATGGGGCTTGTGATCTTACTGTTTTCTATCCTGAAAAAAAAGATGGCGGGAATCATTATTAATCTCCTGATGATCGTGTTTGTGATCCTGTTTCACGGCTACCGTACCTTGATCATGTGGATTTCGCCGTTTTGCCATGCGGTTTTGATGATGCACCATGTCAAGGTTTTTAAAAGGATGACTGTGACGGTTTTCTGGTCGTATTTGTATTTTGTCCTGTTATTTGCCGTGCTTATCTTTTTGTCGCTTAAGATGCTGAAAAGGAAGGAGTTTTGAGGGAATCGTATTAGTAATCTTAAACAAATCTTAACAACTTTATGTCTTGAATCTTAAACTTTATTTCCCTAGAATTTGAATTAAAGATTAGATTTAATTTTATGTAATATTTATAATCAATTAGGCTTTATAGCTCAATGAACAGCTTTGCAGCAGAAGGTTTTCGGACTGTCTGGCAGGAGAAGGGAGAAGTGTCTATGCGGGAGTGTATAAAAGGATATATGGAGAGAAATTTTTTATCAAGGGAGCTAAAAAGAGGGATTTCTGCTTTTTTGCTCCTGTCCATGTTAGGTGTGTGTTTCGGGTGTGAAAAGCAGGATCGGCAGGAGGAGAAGGTTTCGCTAGAGGATGTCAGGCAGGAAGCAAGGGATTTTTCCTTTCAGGGGAAGAATTTTACTCTGTCAAAGGAGCAGATACACATTCCGGATACGGAGGTTGTATCGGAGCTGTCCTTTCATGTAGATAATGATGATCCGAACATAATAGAAAAAAGATTTGTCGGAAATCTCAAAAAGCTTATGCAGGTTTCCGAGGTGGATAAAAGCAAGGTAAAATATTATATTAAAAACCTGAATAAAGAAGAAGGATATGATATTGCTCCGATTACAGAGGCTTCTGACGAGATGCGAAGGAATAATAACGGATATCTGATCTATTTTGACGGAACCTATCAGGAGGTTCTGAACAAAACATCGATGTTATGTGAGCTTGGCTGCAATAAGATTCCGAAACAGTATCTTGGGGATAAGGAGTTTTTTGATTCCCCATGGGTGCACATTGGACTGGAGATTGGAGAGCCGGAAAAGGTATACCGGATTCCGCAGGATGAAATCAGGAATGTTTCCTATCCGCTTTCGGATGGCGAATATAAGCTGAGTGATGCGATCCGGTATGTGGAAAAGCATATCAAAGAGGATTATGCGTTTGTTGGTTCCAAACTGCTTGATTATTCGGTCTATCAGGCAGATGTCAGGAAATTAAAAGACGGGGTGTATTTTTATCAGTTCCGGGTACGGGCTGAGTATCAGGGTGTAGGGCTGAATAAGGACATGGCAGACTATGAGAATAAAAATATCATGTATGATGAAGGACATATTGTTTCTATGTTTGCAAAGGATGATATCGGCTATATTTGGTCCTGCCCGCATTCCTACACAAAAATAGATTCGGAAAATAAGGTGCCTGAGCTTATTTCTATCCGGCAAGCCTGCGAAACAGCAGAGTCCAAATTGACGAACAGCAGAGCTTTTGAAATCGACTCCATGGAGCTTTTGTATCTGACAGAATTTGTGGACAATGAAGATCAGGTGAGCGTAAAAGCGGTCAAGTGTTATCCGGTCTATCATTTTAAGGTGGCAAATCCGGCACTGGCGGGCTACCGGGCACTGTACTTTGAAGTCGATGCAAAGACCGGAGAATTTTTGACGGGGATCAACCAGGCGCAGTGAAAACTCTGAAAGCAGGTATAGCAGTGTTCCTGAGTTTACTTAGGGATTCTGGAACGATACAGGCGGTAGGAAAAGGTGGGACGAGATGATTAAGACGATATGGAAAAAGATGATACTTCGGATATGCAGTATAGAGTTTTGGGGAATCATAGTGGTTTTTGTCTTTCTGATGCTTCTTGCAGATGCACCCGCCTCATTGGATGAGACCAGACCGTCTGCTTCGCTGCTTTATATGCTCACACATTATTCCAGAGCGGAGCTTGCGGGAATGGGTGGCATGATGTCCGCCTATGAGATCATTATACGGTTTCGGGAGTTTAAATGGCTGGTCGTTCTATTTCCGGTTTTTGTAACCTATTGCGGGGGAGAAGATTTTTTTCAAAATGTTGTCTGCGGCATGCGCATATCCGGTGAGACAAGGACCACCGGGAAACGGTATATTTTTATCAATATGATGGAGTCGGTTTTCGTGGCAGTTATTACTTTTGTGATTAGTTTCCTTTTGTTTGTCTGTCTGATTTATCTGTTCTTTCCTTCCTCTGCTTCCCATTTGGGGACAGCAGAAAACGGGGCTGCTGTTTTTTCAGATGGAATGACAACATGGCAGAGATTTCTAAAGTGTTTCGCAATGTCCGGCAATCTGCTTATGATGACTGTCCTGTATATGGTACTGGTGATGGCGCTCCTCTATCTGTTAAAGGATGTCTTTTTTGCGGTATCTGTACCGATGATCATAAATTATACGGGGTATATGATTTTGAATTATCATCTGGCAGCATTAATAGAAAAATATGATTTTAATTTTCCGGAAAAGGCTTTGTGGATAGAATTTATCAATCCTGTATTTCTGATGGATGCAGATTATGAATTCGGAAATGTGTTTCATTTGTCTGCAGGCTGGTACTTTTTGATCATGGCATTTTTCCTTGGCGGAATGATGCTGTCAGAAATCCGGTGGATGTCAGGGAGGAAGGTGTAGATGGCGGTTCGGATTGCGTTTCAGCGGTATGGAAATTTCCTGTTTAGCAAGAAAAGTATTCTTTTGCTCTATGCACTGGTGTTTTTTTGGGAGGATATTGTACAGAGAATCGGACAGGTGGCTGGGCAGGGCGAATGTAAGGCGGGGTTTTTAGAACCGTATCTTTTAATGCTTACAAGTACAGATCATATTATGCTGATTCCGCTTCTGTTCCTTGTGCTTCTGTCGGATTTTCCAGATAAGGGCGGGAAGGTGATACCGGTTCTGTCGCGGACGGGGAAAGGAAAGTGGCAGAGCGGGCAGGTTTTGTGTCTGGGCTTTTTTGCCCTGACTTATCTGTGTTCCTTTCTGATCGTTTCGGCTGTGGGGCTTGGTAAACAGGCATCCTTCCTGACGGAATGGAGCGATTTTACAAATGCTTTGTATGTCCGGTTTCCGGAGCTTTTCGGACGCAATAATCAGCTTTTTCTAAGTACAGAAGTCGTGGCACAGGGAACTCCTGTCATGGTTTTGATTCACAGCTCTTTGCTTGTACTATTGTTTCTTTTGATGCTGGGGCAGATTGTCTTTCTGTTCCATATTATGAACAGAAGGCTTTTCGGATTTGCAGCAGCAATTTTGCTTACGACGGCGGGCTGGGGTGTTACAAAATTAAATTTGGATATAAAATGGCTGTTTCCGGTCAGTCATGTGCTGTACGGGGAGCATTTTCAGACATTTTTATCGCAGCTACATTGTAGTATATGGCTTTCCTATGGATATTTCATCTTGTGGAATATTGTGTTATTTGTCTGTGGGAGAAAGCAGATAGAAAGGTGCAGGATATGGTAGAGGTAAAAAATTTGAATCTATACTTAAAAAAGAAATTCATTTTAAAAGACATGAGCTTCGCTGTGGAAAACGGAAGGATTTGCGGATTTGTGGGAGGAAACGGTTCGGGAAAGACAATGCTTATGAAATGCATTTCAGGGCTGATCCCCGCAACGGAAGGAGAGATCATCATTGACGGTCTGAGGATCGGAAGGGATGTGGATTTTCCAGAGGAGCTGGGGCTGATGATTGAGACACCGGAATTTGTTGATTATATGTCCGGATATCAAAATCTCAAGGCCTTGGCAGCTTACCGGAACCGGATCGGTAAAGAGAGGATCAGGGAGGTGCTTACGGAAGTCGGTCTGAATCCGAAAATGAAGCGAAGTGTAAAAAAGTACAGCTTAGGAATGAGGCAGAGACTTGGAATCGCACAGGCAATCATGGAGGAGCCCAAACTGCTGATTTTAGATGAACCGTTTAACAGCTTAGATGATAAGGGTGTCATGTGGCTCAGGGAATGGCTTTTAAGATACAAAGCACAGGGGAAAAGTGTCTTGCTTTCCTCACACAATAAGGAGGATATCCGGGTGCTCTGTGATATGGTGATCCACTTGAAGGAAGGGAGAATAGAGGATATTACACAGGTATAAGGATGGGAATAAAGAGGCAGGAGGGAGAGAATGACATGCCAAGAAAGGAAATTATGGTCTGTATTTTTCTGATGTTACTGACAGTGTTTAGCGGCGGACTTTATTTTTACGGGGAGTATCGCGTAAAAGGGAAGGCAGAGCAGGTGGCAGAGAAAAAATCAGACGGGATGGTGCCTGTAGAGCAGGCATTTGACTATGAGAAGGTGTTGAAAAAGAAATATGATAATCTGGAATTTGGAAAGGACTTTGCTTTGAAGCCGGTAAAGGAAATCCATTCGGATCTTGTGAAGCTTGGAGGGGCAAATCCGGAACAGAAGCGGATACCGGAAGTCTTTCAGACGATTCTTAAGACTCATGGATTGCAAAAAAGCTATGATGAAAAGAAGATTGTATGGAAGGAAGAACAGTATGCTCCGCCTTGCACATCGTATTATGATAAGAACCTCGAAATAGGAGTTGCTTATGATGGCGGAGGATATTTTGGATATCATTTAAAAGAAGATGAAATGGATATGGAAGAGGAGATGAAGGAAAGCTATTTTCTTTTGAAATCCCACGGGGGAAAAAGCTGGAAGCTTTCCGAAGGGACATTATCTGAGGGGGAGCTAAAAACTCTGGTAGAAAAGGAAAGCAGACTTTATGCGGAAAAGCTTGGCTTTTCGATCAATGTGATACCGGCACGGACGGTTTTGTATGAGGTGGAGCAGGGAGAAAGCCGGTTATCTGTAGACTTTCAGATGCTTTATGACGGGGTGCCGTTAGTAGATATCCATCCGGCGGATGAACACTCAGTGGTAGCAGAAGATTATGTGGAACTGCTAACGGGTAACTGTGCCCTGAATGGAAATAAGCAGGAGAATATTTTTAAATTTTATGTCAACTGCGGAATTGGTCATATAGAGCCGTGGAAAAAGGGAAAAAGGATTCCGAGGATTTTTTCGTTTTCGGAGGCGACAGACCGGGTAAATCAGATGCTTTCCTCTTACCGGAGGTATCCGGTGCAGTATGCAGCTCTTGAATATATGGCAATTCCGAGTGAACGGTTCAGGCAGGAACACGAGTGGGAGATTGACGAGCAGGGAGAAGAGGAAGAAAAGAAGGATGCAAATGAGGAGTGGGATTTGAAGCTGGTTCCCTGTTTTGCATTCTACTTTGACGCAGATATAGATCAGCAGGAGGTGGCAGCATATGTCAATGCTTTAACGGGAGAGGTGAGTTTTATATGCAATCAGTAATTTCTAAGCAACCGATGGTTGCTCTGCAATCAGCGATTACTTTTCTACGGCTTTGTCTGGTCAAATGGAAGCAGGTGGTTTGTTCGTCCGTTTTTCTGGTCAGTGCGGGATTAGCCGGAATCCTCTGCTTTTCTACGGCAGCTTCTGCAGATGGTTCCAAATACTACTCTGTTTTTGAAATTTTATTTTTTAAGTTCGGGAGAGGGGAAACGGAATTTCAAAGCCTTGGCTATACAGAGATTCTGCGTGAGGGGCTGGGAACTTATGTGATCATGTTTTTTCCGATCTTTGCGGCACTTCCGGCAGTCCTAAATCATTGTCTGGAATACAGAACAGAAATGATCCGCTTTAAGCTGGTAAGAAAGCCGTACCGGTGGAATCTGTTTTCTGATTGCTTCGGGCTGCTTATGGGTGCAGGGAGTGTTGCCGTGACAGGATATTTGTTCTATGCGGCATTGATACGGCTCCTTTTTCCGAAGGGACAGGCAGACAGGGCATTTCTTGTTTATTTTGGCGTAAAGCTTGCCTGCATTCTTTTGTTTGGTATTGTGTCCGTGATTCCGGTCTTATGGATTCTGCCGTTTGGAAAAAATGAATATGTGACTATTACGATTCCGTTTGCTCTTTTCTATATACAGGAGACTGTCACAGAGAAGTTTTTAGGCGGCAGGAAAGGAATCTTTGGCGGACTTTGGAAGTTCAATGTAAATCTTTTGCCGGATATCGGCTGGGTGGATGGGGCGGCCTGGAAATTTCTGCTGTTTCATTTTCTCTTTTTGGTGATTTCTGTCTGGTTTTATGTGAGGATGCAGAAAAAGAGATATCTGATCTGTGGGACGGCTGTTCGGCGCTTTGATAAGGGGGAATTTCATGAATAAAAAGGCGGATACGGGATTTTCCATACGAAAATGCTTCCTGTTTGCATGGGAGGAATATGTACATTGGCTGCTGCGCCCGAAAATGTGTATTTTAATCGTGCTGTTTTTATTTATTCATCAACTGATCGTTATGCCGGTGACGGAGACGGCTGCAGAGATGAAGACAGGCTTTTCTGTTTTAGAGCCGTTTGTGGCGCTTGGGACAAGCGGAGTGGTGCTTATGATCCTGCCGGTCTGCTATATTGTTCTGATGGCAGATTATCCGGAATTTCGTACAGGAGGCTGGTTCTTTGTGGGGAGGCTTGGACGGTTGAACTGGCTGATCGGACAGTTCATTTTCGGAGTAATGAGTGTGCTTAGTTATATTATTTTTATTGCGGTCTTTACGATAGGAGCTTCCGCGTTTCGGGCAAAATGGAGCTTTCAGTGGAGTGATTTCTGTCTGAATTATCATAAGGTATTTCCGGAAAGAGAGGGGGATTTTGTTGACAGGCTTTTTCCTGAGAACCTTTATAATCAGACAAGTCTTTTAAAGGCGGTTGTGCATACTTATCTGCTTTTAGCCTGCTATCTGCTTCTGCTTTTACTGATTCTGATGCTTGGTAAGCTTTTGAAGCACCGGATGTTAGGAATCTTTTGTACGGGCGGTATTGTGGCAGTCGGCACGGCGCTCTGCTCGCTGAGAGTGCAGGCAATGTGGTATTTTCCGATGGCACATTCTATTGTCTGGCTTCATTATACGGAATATTTCAGGAAGCAGATTTTCCCTGTGCGAAGCTCCTATGTACTTTTCGGAATGGCACTCATGCTTCTCGGATTGACTGCGGCAATCCGGATTTATACTTATCAGTTTGATGTGCAGGAGAGTTAAGGTGACTTTGGCATTGAACTATATTGTAATCTGAGGATAAATAGAATAGATGACTAAAATTTGCAGTAAAAAGGCGGGAACTATTTCCGGAAAGGAGTTTGCTGCATGAGTAAATATAAGGAGGGAATGAAAATGGATACAACAGTAGAGGTAAAGCAGGTTTCTTTAACGCTTCAGAAAACGAAGATTTTAAAGAATGTTGATGTGACATTTCAGGGAGGACAGATTCATGGAATTGTCGGGAGGAACGGCAGCGGAAAAACGATGCTCATGAAATGTATCTGTGGCTTTGTAAAGCCGAGCGAGGGGCATATTTTTGTGAATGAAAGAGAGGTCGGGAAGGATATGGACTTTCCGGAAAATATGGAAATCATCATTGAGACGCCGGGGTTTATACCATATTACAGCGGTTATAAAAATCTTAAGCTTTTAGCGGATCTTAATAAAAAAATCGGCGCGGAAAAGATAAAGGAATGTATGGAATTAGTGGGACTTGATCCGGCATTGAAGCGGAGTGTAAAAAAGTACAGTCTGGGGATGCGGCAGAGGCTTGGAATCGCACAGGCGATTATGGAAGATCCGGAGCTTCTTATCCTGGATGAACCATTTAACGGACTCGATGAGGAGGGAGTAAATGAGATGCGTGAGGTGTTTTTGAAGCTTAAGAAGAAGGGGAAAAATATTATCCTGGCTTCCCATAATAAGGAGGATATTGAAATTTTATGTGACACCGTGCATCAGATGAGGAAAGGGGAGATGACGGAGGCATAGGAGGATTATTCAATATAATTTTCCGAAACAAATTCTCCGAAGAACGGTAATGTAAAACGCACATAACCTCTCTCTTCGCCGTTTATAAGCCCTCTTTTGATGAGCCTTTTCCGGTAGGGATTGAACTGATTGGTTTCTATTCCAAGCAGCTTACGGATTTCACTGATTTTTCCACTTTCCGTTTCAGCAATGCCATATAAAATCTGTCTGTCGCCTTTGGAGGATTCTGACCAGATTTTTTCATATACAAATTCCTCTAAATATCCCCGGAGCTTCATAATGCTGTCTTGATATTTTCCGTGATTTTCCCATGTGAGATAGCCAAGCACCTGAAAGGCAAAGGAGTAACCCTTGGTCAGCTTTGCCATTTCAAGGGCGTTTTTCCGGTCAAGTGAAAAATTCTTTTCATAGTTTTCGGCTATCATGCCGATATTCAAAGGCTTAAGTTCTATTTTAGGAGCACGGTATAAAAAGGTTAAGGTTTTTTCGTTTTGCAGTCGGCTGATATTTTCATACAGACCTGTCATCAGCAGAAAAAGAGGAAGATCCTGTCTGATGAAAATCTGAAATGCACTCGCAAATACACGGACGGTTTCACTGCTGACTGCTTCGTCAATGGTTACAAGTACTTTTTTCTTGTTTTTTTTCAAACTTTCCAACATCTTGGAAAGTGCTGTTTCTATATCTGTAATCGGAGTTGTCCCTTTAATCTCCATACCGAACCCGAAGAAGGACAGATTGATGCTTGCGTTTCTGAATATTTTTGCAAGAGCTGTTTCACTGCTTAATTTCGAAGCCAATCCCTCTAATAAATCTCTTTCGGGATTTAGTTCTACTACGATCCACTGCTTGTTTTCCTGTATTTTCTTTGAAATCTCTGTCATAAAAACAGTTTTTCCGCTTCCTCTGACTCCTGTGATCATATAAACCTGTGATGCCGGATTCTCAGATAAAAAATCATTTGTAATATCCGTTGTCTGTGCAAAACGCTCTACAAGCTGAAACGGTTCCTTTCCAAAGGATATCGTATAGGGATTTTGCTGCATTCTTACCTCCATGCCGAAGCAATTTTTTGCTGAGGCACCGCACGAGAAAGTGCAAAGTATTTCTCGTGTCGGAACATACAAGTTTGTGGCTTCGTCACAAACTTGCTGGTTGAAAAAAATGCTCATCAGAGATTTTTTTCAACCTTGTCACCTCTTTTACTGCCGTTTACTGTTATAAATATTTTTTACTGTTATTTACTGTCGTTTACTGTTTTGAAAATATTTTACTGTCATTTACTGTTTTTGTCAAGATGAAGTTTACATATCCGTTAAAACGATTCGTAAGTGTACTGGAAAATAGGTTATAAGTATGATAAAATAAAACCGCACAGCACTTTTGTTCAGGAAGTTTCTTCGAAACTTCATTATGTCCAAAAAGCGTGGAAAGGAGATTGTCATGTGCTATACAGTGAATGAAATAAAGGAAAAGGTTACTCCTGTCGCAAAATCCTTTGGTGTCAAAAGTGTGAGCTTGTTTGGTTCATATGCAAGGGGAAATGCAGATGCCGAGAGTGATGTGGATATATATATAGAAAAAGGGCAAATCAAAAATCTTATTCCATATTTTATGTTTGTAAATGAATTAGAAAAAATTTTGAAATGTCATGTAGATGTTGTGACGACGGAAATTAAGGATCAGAATTTTCTTATGAGCATTCAAAAGGAAGGGGTTTTGTTATATGAGGAATTTGCATGCGCACGATTATGAAAAGGTGGATTTAGAAATTGTGTGGGATACTTTAGTGAATGAAATACCTAATTTAAAATTAAAATTGGAAGAAATGAGTTAAATTATTGGTGTTATAG
>CADBMH010000011.1 GCA_902795705.1 uncultured Lachnospiraceae bacterium
AAAAAAGGTTCTTCAAAAAAGGAAGAATGAAAGCTTGCAAAAGGGCATAGGATGTAGTATAATCAGTGTGCAGTTTTGAAGGTGTCAAGGTATCTGCAATAAGATATTTTGAAAACTACTTGATAAGAGCAGTATTCTTATTTAGTAGTTTTTTGCTTTGTGAGAAACTTTATTACACGAAGTGCGGGGATTTGAATGGAAGAAGTGACTATGGATAGTAACGGGTCTATGCGGTCTTGTCACTTTGTTCTTTCTTTTTACAGTGGTTAATGTTACAATGAGCAAAGTGACAATCAAGCTTGCTTGAATTGTCAATTTGCGAGTGCGACATGATACAAAATATTTTGAAAACATTTTAAAAATGGGAAGGAGGATTTTTGTGAAAGGCAGGAAGAATAGCAGTAGGACAACTGGCGGGAAGGGCGGAATAGGTATGCGGTTAAAGATTTTACTTCCCGTTATTATAATGAATATTATCATTGCGGCGGTTTTGAGTATTATTCTATTTGAAGGCTCCCGTGAGCAGTCCGTTGAGACTGCTGCTCAAGGAGCACTTTCTATTGTGACGATGGCAAAGAACAAGATCGATGGAGGAACCATGCAAAAGATTGCAGAGGATGGGGCAGATTCTTCCAGTTATATGTTAGTCTATGATTCCATTGAGGCAATCGCCGATAGTGTAGGTGTGGAACGAATTTATACGATTGGAGCAGACGCATCCGGTGATTATACATATCTTGTAGATATTAATAAAGACGGCAGTGAAGGAAAAGCGGTCAGGGAAAAAGCGGATTCTTTTGATGCGGAGAATGTAAAGATTGCCATGTCAAATGATACGCCATATGCATATAAATCAATCCGCAGCATCGGAGGGAAAGATGTAATTGTTGCAGTCGCTCCGGTGGCAACAAAAGCGGAAGAAAAAGTGGGTGCCGTGTGTATAGAATACAGTGCAAAAAGCTTGGAGGAATCGATTGCTGCCATGCGTACAAAGGTTACTGTTGTAGCGGTTGTATTAGTGGTACTTTGCTCTGTGATTCTGCTGTTTATCATTGCCGGTATTCTAAATGGTATTAAAAAGGTGAACCAGAAGATTATTGATATTCTGGAGGCAGATGGTGATCTGACGCAGAAGATCAATGTGCGTTCGAATGATGAAGTTGGTGCGATTGCACGAAACATTAATTCTTTATTGGATCATATACATACGGTGATTACGAATATTTCAAATAATACAAAAACATTGAATCATTATTTGCATCTTAGCAGTGACAATGCTGAGCGTTCCAGTGATCAGATTAACAGTATCTCGGATAATATCCTGCAGATGAGCGCGGCAATGCAGGAAACGATGGCGAGCATACAGGAAGTCAATGAATCTATGACGAGAATGAATCAATATGTACAGAAAATGGATAAAAAGGTGGCTGACGGAACAAAACTTGCCGTGTCAATTAATGATAAGACGTCTGAGCTTGTAGGCGAAACCAGAGGGAAAACAAAAGAAGTAGAGAGAATGGCAGCGGAAATTGAAGCTTCGCTTAGAGCCAAGATGGAGGAATCAAAGCAGGTAGAAAATATCGGTCAGCTTACCGATAAGATTTTGGAAATTTCTTCCCAGACGGAGCTTCTGGCTTTAAATGCCAATATTGAGGCTGCAAGGGCAGGAGAAGCAGGGAAAGGATTTGCGGTAGTAGCGGGTGAGATTGGAAAGCTTTCTCAGGATACGACACAGAGCGCAGAGGAGATTCGGACAATCAGCGAAATGGTTCTTTCGACTGTGCACGATCTGGCAGAGGAAGCGGAAAAAATGCTTACTTTTCTGAATGAACAGACCTTGTACGGATATCAGCAGTTGATTGAGACCGGTACACAGTATAGTGATGATGCCGGAACCTTCCAGGATGTGATGGAAGACTGTATGAGTCAGGCGGATCATCTGGCGGAGGAAATATCTGCAATTGAGCATTCCCTGTCAGGTATTTTGGCAGCGGTGGAGGAGAGCACGAGCAATATTGAGAGTGTGACGGGCAGCGTGAGTGATCTTTCTGCAGATTTAAATGAGAACAGACAGCAGTCAGAGAGCAATCTGGAAGCAACGGATAATCTGGAGCATGAGGTAAATAAGTTTGTAATTTAGTGACCGGGGACAGGAGCTTTGAATTCTTATCTTTGGTTTGTAGAAACAGTATACAAAGAGTGTAAACAGGAAAGGGGTATTTGCATGAAAAAGGGAAATCTGATCATGTTGGCCGGGCTGGTTTTACTTACCCTGACCGGCTGCGGCAGTAAGGAAAATGTAGTGATGACACCTGCAGGAGAGGCGGTCATCACAGCAGACGGAAAAATAAATATTACAAAGGAAAATAAAGATGTAAAAGAGCAAAAGGTCAGCGAACCGGAAAAGGAAGAAGAAAATAAGACGGAAACGGGACTCTTGCATGTCGGATTTGCGCAGGTGGGTTCAGAATCCGGCTGGCGCCTGGCACAGACGGACTCCATGAAGGCTGCTTTTACGGAGGAAAACGGCTACCGGTTTGATTTTGTAGATTGTAATAACGATCAAAAAGCACAGATCAGTGCCTTGGAACAGTTTATCGCTGATAAGGTCGATTATATTGTTCTTGATCCGATCGTAGAGGACGGCTATGATGAGGTATTAGAAAAGGCAAAGGATGCAGCGATTCCGGTCATCGTGGTAGACCGGAATATCAGTGCGGACAGTTCTCTTTATACCTGCTGGGTAGGTTCGGATTTTACAAAAGAGGGAAAGGATGCGGCTAATTGGCTGATAGAAGATCTGAACAAGAAAAACAGGGGAGCAGAAGAGCTTAATATCCTGACGATCATGGGATCAAACGGTGCTTCGGCAACAATTGGAAGGACGGACGGCTTTGAAGAAATCGCAAAGGCACAGACGAACTGGAAGCTGTTAGATAAGCAGTACGGTGATTTTACAAAGGATGGTGGAAATGCCGTAATGAAGGCATTTTTAAAGCAATATAAGGATATTGATGTTCTGGTATGCCAGAATGATGATGAAGCCTTTGGCGCGATTGAAGCAATCAAAGAGGCTGGAAAGACCTGCGGACCAAATGGTGATATGATACTGATTTCCTTTGATGCCGGCGGGGCGGCATTCCAGGCGATGATCGACGGGGATATCAATGTAGATGTTGAGTGCAATCCTTTAGAGGGACCGGTGGTTTCTGACATCATACAAAAGTTAAGTAAGGGCGAGGAGGTAGAGCAGGTACAGTATATGCCGGAGGAGGTATTCCCGGCTGAAACTGCAGCGGAAATCCTGCCGGGAAGAGCATACTAAACCTTGTTTGCAAAAAGGATAGAAAGAGAATGGAGAACGATTTTGAAATATATGGCGGATTCGCCGGGGTATATGATGAATTTATGGACAATGTCTCATATGATGAATGGTATGATTTTTTGCATTATCTTTTGGAGGAATATGGAAAAGAAAAAGGAAGTGTGGTAGAATTAGCCTGTGGAACCGGAGAAATCACAAAAAGGCTTTCGGGTTCGGGCTATCAGGTGACAGGAATTGACTTGTCAGAGGATATGCTTGCACTTGCGAGGGAAAAGTGTCAGGACGAGGTGCTGCTTCTTCATCAGGATATGTGCGAATTGGAATTATGTGGAGAAGCAGATGCATTTGTGTGTGCCGGTGACGGGATGAATTATCTTTTGGAAAGAGAACAGCTTTTTCAGGTTTTTCAGAATGTCAGCCGCTATTTAAAGAAGGACGGGATTTTTCTCTTTGATCTGAAAACAGATTATTACTTCCGGGAAGTGGTCGGAAACCGTACAATCACGGATAACAGGGAGGATGCCAGCTATATCTGGGAAAACAGTTATGATGAGGCTAAGATGCGGAATGAATATCTTTTAACGGTATATAAGCTGGTAGATGATGAGAGGGATTTATTCGAGCGGACGGATGAACTGCACTACCAGCAGGTTTTTCCGGTTGAAGTGGTAAAGGAGGAATTAGAGAGAGCGGGGCTTGTTCTGAAACAGGCATATGAGGCGTTTACGGGTGAAAGGCCAAAAGAAGATTCGGAACGGCTGTACATTGCCGCAGCGAAAAGATAAGGTTAAACTCGTTGTGGAATTACGGCAGAATAAAAATGGAGAGTAGAAATATGGAACAGGATTATATTGTAAGAGCAACGGCTGCAGATGATGCGCTTCGCATTTTTGCGATTACATCGAAAAATTTAGTTGAGAAGGCAAGGAGTATCCATAATACGAGTCCTGTCGTTACAGCGGCACTCGGCAGGCTTTTGACAGCGGGAGCGATGATGGGCTGCATGATGAAGGGGGAAAAGGATGTACTGACGCTTCAGATCGAATGCGGAGGTCCCGTCGGCGGACTTACGGTGACAGCGGATTCCAGGGCGAATGTAAAAGGGTACGCTGTTCAACCGGCTGTGATCCTGCCACCGAATAAGAATGGAAAGCTGGATGTTTCCGGGGCAATCGGGCCGGGATTTCTGAATGTGATCCGTGATATTGGCATGAAAGAGCCGTATAATGGACAAATTTCTCTGGTTTCCGGGGAGATTGCCGAAGATTTGACATATTATTATGCTACATCTGAACAAATACCTTCTTCTGTGGGTTTAGGTGTTCTCTTAAATAAAGAGAATCATGTAGAGCAGGCAGGCGGCTTTATTATTCAGGTAATGCCGTTTGCAGAGGAAGAAGTGATTGCGAAAGTGGAAGAATCCTTAAAGGAACTTCATTCTGTTACGGATCTTTATGAACAGGGAATGACGCCGGAGGAATTACTGCAGTATCTTATGGGAGATATGGAAGTGAATGTTTTTGAGAAGATTCCTGCTGCATATTACTGTAATTGTTCGAAAGAAAGAGTATCAAGAGCCGTTGCAAGCATCGGAAGGAAAGACCTTAAGGAAATGATTGAGGATGGGGAGACGATAGAAGTAAATTGTCAGTTCTGTGGTTCTCATTATTATTTCACCGCGGAGGAGCTAAAAGGGTTTTTATAGTAAGGAGCGTGCTTATGAAAAGAGATACCAGGAGGTTTATTGCGGCGGTAACCGTCTTTTTTGGAATTGTATTTGCAGTGTTCTTTTGGAAAGAGAACAGGGGAGAGGTTGGCGCGTCAGCGGTCGGAACTGTTTCGGTAACAGGGGGGACGGTTCTGAATGTGCGGACGGGACCGGGAACGGGTTACCCTGTGCTGATATCCGGCGGGACGAAGGTGACGATTTCGAATGGCATGACCGTGACGATCACTGCCGAAAACGGGAGTTGGTATCATGTGAAATTCAAACAGAATGCAAATACGCTTACAGGGTATGTTTCCGCAAAATACATAAAGGTTCAGACAGGTTCCGTGGTTACTGCGGTATACGGAAAGACAAATAAGGCAGTAAAAATCAGGGAAACCGCGACATCTACAGGTAAGTATCTGACAGTGAATTCCAAAAATGTATCGCTCGTCTCCGGGAAAAAGGTAAGAATTTTATCTGAGACCTTAGAGGGAACAAAAAAATGGTACCGGATATCAGTTACCTATAATAATGTGAAATGTAAAGGTTATATCCCGGCAGTCTATGTAGGAGTTACCGTACCGAAAAACGGACTTCCGGGAATCATCAAATCCACTTCCGCAGTGAGTACATATACCGATCCGGCAAATAAAAAGCTTGCCTATCAGGGGAGCAAAAAAATTACCTTAACAAATAAAGAACAGGTTACGATTCTAAGTGAGCTTATCATATCCAGTAAGAAATATATCTATGTACAGTTTACCTTTAATAATAAAACGGTGAAAGCATATGCACCGTCCAGCAAGGTGTTTTTGCAGATTGTGAAAAAGGAAACGACAGCGGCAACGGCTGCTCCGACTGCATCTTCCAAGGCAACACAGGCACCGACGACTGCTCCGGCTGCGACTCCGCAGACAGCAGGGATGACAAGCGCAGAGTTTAAAAAGAGTTTAAAAGATGCCGGTTTTCCTGACAGCTATTTGGCAGCACTTGTCAGTCTTCATGAAAAATATCCATTATGGAGTTTTGTACCATATAAGACAGGATTGAGCTGGAATACCGTGATCAAAAATGAAAGCAAGGTAGGCTTGAATCTTCTCAGCAACAGCAAATCCTTAGATTGGAAATCCTTTGAGGACGGGGCTTATAACTGGAAAACAGATACCTTTATTCCTTTCGACGGAAGTACATGGGTGACTGCTTCGGAAAAAGCGGTAAAATACTATATGGATCCGAGAAACTTTTTAGATGACAGGGGGATTTTTCAGTTCGAAAGCTTAGCATATCACAGTGATATTCATACACAGGACGGGGTAGAAAATATTCTGAATAATACTCCGATGTACAAAAAAACTTATACATATACAAATACAGCAGGAAAATCAGTATCTGAAAAGTATTCGCAGACCTTTATGACTGCAGCAAAAGAATCCGAGGTGAGTCCGTATCATTTAGCTGCCAGAGTAAAGCAGGAGGTTGTGATCAGCGCAACATTGATGAGCAGTTCTGTTTCCGGTAATGTGGCAGGATACAAGGGGATTTATAATTTCTATAATATTGGTGCGAATAACAGTACCGTGGCAGGCGGCGCGGTTGCGAACGGATTGAAATGGGCGAGTACGGGGACAACTTATTTAAGACCTTGGAAATCACCATATCTTTCGATTGTCGGCGGCGCAAGCTACATTGGTAAGAATTATATCAATGTCGGACAAAATACAGTATATCTGGAGAAATTCAATGTAACGAGCAAGAACCGTTATACGCATCAGTATATGGGAAATGTAGAAGCGCCAAACAGCGAGGCAACAAAAGCGAGAGATGCATATGGTACAATGAAGGGGAAAGTACCGCTGGTATTTTCGATTCCTGTATATAATAATATGCCGGAGACACCTTGCGAGGTTCCGAGTGGTGGGAAAAATCCGAATAATTATTTAAAGACCCTGGCAGTAACAGGATATTCCTTTACATCTGCATTTACCTTAGGGGATGACGGCAGTAAGACCTATGTATGCAAGGTGCCTGCGGCTACCGCATCTGTAAAGATCACTGCAACGAAGGTTGCGTCCTCAGCAACTCTTTCCGGAACCGGGACCAAGGATATCAAGTCCTTAGCGGCAGGAAAATCAAAGACGTATACTGTCAAGGTGACTTCGGAGAGCGGAAGTGCCAGGAGTTATAAGGTTAAAATCACAAAGAAATCCTCTTGACACATTTCAAATATAATGGGAAATTATAACCGGTAAGGGGAGTTAAAATAATATGTACCTGACAGACAAGAAACAGATTATAGAGAAAAAAATGATTTTGATTACCGAATACAGCAGAATTCTTTTTCGAATTCTGCTTTTCGGTGTTTTACTGTTCCATTTGGTCGGAACGGGAACAAAAGCCTCAGCTTCGAGTGCGTCTATTTCGATTCAGTCGAAGAATGAACAGATTGTAAAAGGAGATACGGTTTATATCGTGATCACGGTGAGTTCTATGGATGAGATTTACGGCTTTGAAGGTTCTTTTTCCTACGATAACCGGTATCTTAGGTTTGTTTCAGGCGGAAAATTAGTCCATGGAAATGATGATGAATTTAAGATTCAGGATCTGGAACGTGCCGCGGGAACGAACAAGATTACATATTCTGTTAAATTTAAGGCAAGAAAGGCAGGAGGAATAGCCATTGAACTAAAGAAACCATATCATGTTCTTGGAAAGAATATGGACAAGATGTCCGTGTCCTATAATGGAAAGTTTCTCTATATCAATGAAAAAGGAACTGCGACACAGGAGGCAGTTCCAACTGCAGAGAATCAAACTCCTCCTCAGGCGGAAAATCCACCACAGCAGAATGAGAAACCGGAACCATCAGAAAAACCGCCTGCAGAAACAAGTCAGGCACCGGAGGAGCAAAGAAAGCATAAAAAAAATGATGTGATTGGTTCGGTAAAGTTACGAAAATTGTCTATTCAGGGAGCTGAACTTGCTCCTGACTTTTCACCGGATATAAAAAAGTACAGTGGGACGCTTACAACATCAGATACGATTGCCACGATTGATTATGAACCGGAGGACAGCTTTGCAGAGATTTCGATCAAGGGAAATGACCGATTGGTCAGCGGGAGAAATGTGATTAAGGTTGTAGTAAAGAACGGTGCTGAAAAAAGGACCTATCGTTTTTCTTTAAATGTAAGATTTTCCGATGCTTTGGAACGGGATACAGCCAATAAAGTAACAGCATTCAGGAACGGCTCCAGACTTTATCTGATCGGAGATAAGACGATTGAAACCGGAGAGGCCGGAGATGAGATGAAAATTCCTGACGGATATGAAAAAATCATTACACAGATCGATGGGGAGGAAATTACTGCATATTCTTTGAATGGGGAGTCGGAGCAGAATTATATTCTGTTATATGCAGAAAATGAAAAAATATTTTATCTGTATGACCGTGAGAATGAGTGGCTGTTACCGTATGAGCAGGTAAAAAACTGGTATCGGAGTATGGGAGCGGCAGATCTGTCAGAAGCAGAGGCGGCAGAGGCAAAGGTAAAAAGCTATCAATATTTACTGGGAGCATGTGCGGCATTTTTTGGGTTTCTGGTGATTTTATATTTTATTTTCCGTAGAAAAGTGGTAAAATAACAGTTTGAAAGTAAAAAGTTTGAAAGTGAACTTTCAAACGATTCGTTCCTGGTGTAGTTCCGGCCTCATGAGGCGGGAATTACCCAGGGTATAAGAATATATGAAAATGGAGGCGAATATGCAGACAGGTTATACCAGACATGCAAAAAAAGTTTTTGAAAATGCAAAAAAACAAGCCGCTGCATTGGGACATGGCTATGTTGGAACAGAGCATTTACTTCTGGCACTGATCGAAACGAAGGGGGTTGCCAGTGAAGTCCTGAAAGAGAGTGGCGTTTCTTATGATAAAATTTTAGAATTAGTAGAAGATCATCTGGCGGTTTCCGGGGGAGTTTTGACCGCGGAGGAAGGAGAGATGACACCGCGTGCGAAAAGAGCTGTAGAGGCGGCGCTGAGAGAGGCGGAGCGTCTGGGGGATTTAAACGCAGGAACGGAGCATCTTTTGATCGCACTTTTGAAAGATAATGATTCGATTGCAGTAAAGCTTTTGAATACGAAAGGAGTCAATGTTCAGAAGCTTTACATTGATGTATTGACTGCAGCAGGTCAGGATAGTACCAGTGCAAAAAATGAATATCTGATGCAGAAAAGTAAGAAACAGAAATCGACAACACCGATTTTAGATCAGTACAGCAGAGATCTGACTGCCTATGCAAAGGAGGGAAAACTGGATCCTGTTATTGGCAGAGACCGGGAAATCATGCGTCTGGTGCAGATACTAAGCCGCAGGACCAAGAATAATCCATGTCTGATCGGGGAGCCTGGTGTTGGAAAAACGGCTGTGGTAGAGGGATTAGCACAGAAAATCGTACATGGGGATACTCCGGAGATATTGAAGGACAGAAGACTTCTTGTGCTTGATCTTTCGGGGATGGTTGCCGGTTCTAAGTATCGCGGCGAGTTTGAAGAGAGGATCAAGCGTGCGATCCGTGAAGTGATCCAGTCGGGAAGGATTCTTCTGTTTATTGATGAGATCCATACGATCATCGGAGCGGGAGGAGCAGAGGGTGCGCTTGACGCAGCCAACATTTTGAAGCCTGCGCTTGCCAGAGGTGAAGTCCAGGTGATCGGAGCGACGACGAGAGAAGAATATCGTAAATATATTGAAAAGGACGCTGCTTTAGAGCGCCGTTTCCAGCCGATTGATGTAGAGGAACCGGAGATAGAAGAAGCGCTGGATATCTTAAAGGGACTCAGAAGCCGCTATGAAGAACATCATGGTCTGGAAATCACGGATAGTGCATTAGTGGCTGCCGTGAAGCTGACGGAACGATATGTCAATGACCGTTTCCTGCCGGACAAGGCAATCGATGCGATTGATGAGGCGGCTGCAAAAACTATGCTTATATCACAACTGCCGTCTTCTGATTTACGGGTGTTAGAGGAAGAACTGCTAAAATACGAAAGTCAGAAGGAGGAAGCAATCCTGCAGGAGGATTTTGTAAAGGCAGGGGAATTAAAGAAGCTGCAGAGTGCCTGCAGGCAGAAGATTGCTGCATTAAAGAAGAAAAATGAACATCAGGTAGAAAACAATAAATTAAAGGTGACGGAAGAAGATGTTGCGGATGTGATCGCCGACTGGACAAAGATTCCGGTACAGAAGCTGCAGTCCGAAGAGACGGAACGATTGAGAAAGTTAGAGGATGAACTTCATAAGCGTGTCGTGGGGCAGGAGGAAGCAGTCAGTGCTGTTGCAAAGGCGGTGAGAAGGGGCAGGGTAGGACTAAAGGATCCGAACCGCCCGATTGCATCATTCCTTTTTCTGGGACCGACCGGTGTCGGAAAAACAGAGCTTTCCAAGGCTCTGACAGAGGCGGTTTTCGGAAAAGAGGATAACATTATCCGGGTAGATATGTCTGAATATATGGAAAAGCACAGTGTTTCTAAAATGATCGGTTCACCGCCGGGATATGTAGGTTATGAAGACGGCGGCCAATTGAGCGAGAAAGTGAGAAGGCATCCGTATTCCGTTATTCTGTTTGACGAGATTGAAAAGGCGCATCTGGATGTTTTTAATATACTGTTACAGATCTTGGAGGACGGTCATGTGACGGATGCCCGTGGAAGAAAGGTCAGCTTCAAAAATACGATCATCATTATGACATCGAATGCCGGGGCAAATCAGATTATTTCGCCAAAGCATCTTGGATTTGGTACGGGGGATAATGAGGAGACAGATTATAAGAGAATGAAGGAAGGGGTATTAGAGGAGGTCAAAAAGATCTTCAAGCCGGAGTTTATCAATCGTATCGATGAAATGTTAGTATTCAGGACATTGACACAGGAGAATATTGAAGAAATCGTAAATATTCTGTTAGAAAGATTAAATAAGAGGCTGCAGGCTCAGATGAGTATTGCTCTTTTTCCGGAAAAGGAGGCAGTTTCTCTTCTGGCAAAGGAGGGCTTTGATAAAGATTACGGAGCGCGTCCGATCCGGCGGGCGATCCAGACAAAGATAGAGGATGCATTGGCAGATCAGATGCTTTCCGGGGAACTTTTGCCGGGTGATTCCGTGAAAATAGGAGTTCAGGAAGAAAAGATAATATTTTCGAAATGTTAGTAGCAAAATTTTATAAAATATGATATGATTCTAATAATAAGATGGCAGCAAGGTCGGACACTGCTTGATATGACAGAGGGATGATACAAGAAAACATAGGAGGAACGGGTTTATGGCAGTGATTAAAGAATTGATTCGAAAAGGTGCGAACGGCACGCTCAGCTTTGGAAATTTTGAGTTAGATGCCAAGCAGAAAAAGTCGAATTTTAAATTTGAGGGAGATCTTTATAAGGTAAAGACCTTTAAAGAGATCACAAGACTGGAAAAGAATGAAATGTTTGTATACGAGTCTGTACCGGGGACAGTCGTGACGGATTTTAAGGTGACAGATCAGGAAACTTCCTTTGTAGTTGAGGGACTTACGGATACTTCCATTACCTTAGAGTTAGAACCGGAAGCGGAGTATGAGGTATTTGTGGATGATACGAGCTTTGGCAAGATGAAAGCGGATCTGGGAGGCAAGATCAACCTGAGTTTAGAGATTGATGCAGACAGTACATCAAAGATCCGTGTAGCAAAATTATAGGGATTACTATGGCAAAAGGAAAAACGAAAACCATGTTTTTCTGTAATGCATGCGGCTATGAAAGTGCAAAATGGTTAGGGCAGTGTCCGGCCTGTAAAGAATGGAACACTTTTGTAGAGGAACCTGTAGTGAAGACATCTGCGGGGAAGGTAACGAAACCTTCTGAACGAAGAGAGCCTTCGAAGCTTTCAGAGGTGAGCGTTACGAATGAAATCCGGATGATTACGGGGATTCATGAACTTGACAGGGTACTCGGTGGCGGGATTGTAACCGGTTCTTTGGTGTTGGTTGGCGGAGATCCGGGGATTGGAAAATCCACCCTGCTTTTGCAGATGTGCCAAAGTCTTGTGGCAGATGGACATAGTGTTCTTTATGTCTCAGGGGAAGAGTCTGTCAGGCAGATTAAGATGAGAGCAGACCGTTTGGGGGCATTCAAAAATGAAATGCTCCTGTTAAGTGAGACGGATTTAGATATTGTGGTAGAAACCGTACAGCGTCTGAAACCGGAGGTTGTCATTATTGACTCTATTCAGACCATGTACCGGGAGGAAATCGGCTCGGCGCCCGGTAGTGTCGGACAGGTCAGGGAGACCACAAGTGCCTTGATGCGGCTGGCAAAGGGGCTTACAATATCGATTTTTGTAGTTGGTCATGTTACGAAAGAGGGAGTTGTAGCAGGACCGAGGGTGTTGGAGCATATGGTGGATACCGTACTCTATTTTGAGGGTGACGGCAGTGCTTCCTATCGTTTTTTAAGAGGTGTAAAAAACCGGTTTGGTTCTACGAACGAAATCGGTGTATTTGAAATGAGAGGAAACGGACTTTCGGAGGTTGCAAATCCTTCTGAATATATGCTTCAGGGAATGCCGGAAAATGAAGCAGGTTCTGTTGTTTCCTGTTCGATGGAGGGAACCAGACCGATTTTAATAGAAGTACAGGCTCTGGTCTGTCAGACTAATTTTAATATGCCCAGGCGCACAGCGGCAGGAACGGACTATAATCGTGTCAATCTTTTGATGGCGGTGATTGAAAAGCGACTGGGTATCCGGATGGGGGAGTGTGATGCCTATATTAATGTTGCGGGCGGCATGCGAATCCATGAACCGGCATTAGATCTTGCAATTGTTGCAGCACTGCTTTCAAGCTACCGGAATCTTGTGTCAGGCGCAGGAAGTATATGCTTTGGCGAGGTTGGTCTGGTTGGAGAAGTAAGGGCTGTCCATATGGCAGAACAACGGGTATTGGAGGCTGCCAAATTGGGATTCAAACGCTGCATTTTACCACAGGTAAATAAAGAACAGCTTGAACTGACGGAAACGCAGTTGAATGGAATGAAGCTGTTGGGGATTCGAACTATTCATGAATTACAGGAGGTATTATGAAATGGATTGGAAAGAAACTGAAAAAATGACTACAGTGGTGATGGCACGAATGGAAGATTCATTAAATTCTTTAGAGCAGATGTCTTTTGACTCAATCAACATTACAGATAAATTGGTAAATGGTATTAATGATATCAGGGATGAGCTTGCTTTGTTAAAGTCCTGTAAGGAAGAAGACCGGGCGGGAGTGATCGCAAAGATAGAGCGGTTGTTGCAGGAACATTTGGTCATTGCCTTTGAGGTCAATAATGTCTCCCATGACTTAGAGACGCAAACGAGTTACCAGAGAGGTACGATGGAAGATATTAAACAAATAGTTGAATTCCTTTATGCGATGCAATAGATAAAATAGCCCCGATAGGGGCTATTTTTTTAGCCAGCGATAGGGGCTATTTTTTAGTAAGAATTTCGTTTGGGTGGTTTGGCGCCAAGGTATTGATAAAAATAGGTCTTCATCATTCCGTTATATATTTTTCTGTTTTTCGTTGCTTTTTTTCCGATATGGCGTTCGGCATCCTCGTATGCAGTGATCACATACATGGACCAGTCATCAAGATGGCGGTAGGCTTCACCAAGACTGCGGTATAGCTCCGGCATTTCTTTTTTTGAATCAAGGCGTTCGCCATAAGGCGGATTCGTGATAATAAATCCGTATTTTTTTCTATGACTCAAATCCCTTACATCCCTTTGCTGAAAGTGGATCAGATGATCCACTTCTGCTAAGCGGGCATTTTCAATGGCTGCCTTGACCGCATTGTGGTCGATATCATAGCCCTGGATATCCATAGTAAGGTTTTTTTCTTCTAATTCCTCTGCTTCATTGACTGCCTGATACCATGAGGCTTTTTGGAGCAAATGTGTCCATGCTTCTGCGGTAAAGGAGCGGTTTTTACCGGGAGCGATATTGGCTCCGATCATGGCTGCTTCAATCGGAAATGTGCCGCTTCCACAGAAAGGATCAACTAAGATACGATCTTTTTTCCAGGGAGTTAAAAGGATTAAAGCAGCGGCAAGAGTTTCCGTAATCGGAGCTTTTACCGTAGCAAGGCGGTAGCCTCTTTTATGAAGGGAGGCACCGGAGGTATCGAGACCTACGACTACTTCATCCTTCATCAAGGTAACGCGGACCGGAAATTCGGCACCGGTTTCCGGAAACCAGTCGGTGTGATATTTCGTGCGGAGACGTTCTACCATTGCCTTTTTCATAATGGACTGGATATCGGAGGGACTAAAAAGCTTGCTTTTGATCGAGGTAGCCTTAGCTACCCAGAATTTTCCGTCCTCCGGAATAAATTCCTCCCATGGAAGAGCTTTGGTTCCTTCGAAAAGCTCATCAAAGGTAGTTGCAGAGAAGCTTCCGATTTTGAGCAAAATCCGTTCTGTGGTGCGAAGAAAAATATTTGCACGGCAAAGAGCGGAAATATCACCCTGAAAGGTTACCTTTCCGTCCTCTACTTTTACAATATCATAGCCTAAATTTATAATCTCACGTTTCAAAACTGCCTCCAGTCCGAAATGACAGGGGGCGATAAATTCATATTGTTTCATAGTGTATCCTTTCCGATAAGTTTTCTCGTTGATTGTATCATCATTATTCTTAAATTACAATCATAATTGCTAAAATCCTATAAGGATAGCAATTCAAAATGATTTATGATATATTTAATAAGAAAAGATATAATGATGCCCAGGTCAAATGATGATTTTATACCTTTTGACCTTGGCATCATATAATAAGATCAGGGTAAAAAGGAAAGAGGAAGGTTTATGGATTTTAAAAAGGAGTTTGAACAGAGAAAAGAAGAAATCAATGAAATTTTAAATAAATATCTTCCGAGAAAGGAAGGGCTTCAGAGAACGGTAATCGATGCGATGCATTATAGCGTACTTTCCGGGGGAAAGCGGATTCGGGCAATCTTGATGCTGGAATCATATCGATTGTTTGGCGGGAAGGGAGAAATAATCGAGCCTTTTCTTGCGGCTATGGAGATGATTCAGAGTTATTCCTTAGTACATGATGATCTGCCGGCTCTCGATAATGATGAATACCGTCGCGGAATCAAAAGCACACATGCCGAATACGGAGAGGCGATGGGCATCTTAGCGGGAGATGCGTTATTAAACTACGCATTTGAACTGGCAGCGGGGGCTTTTGAGATTTCGTGTGATGAGCGAACGGCAAGAGCACTACAGATTCTGGGAAAAAAGGCGGGAATCTTTGGGATGATCGGTGGACAGGTGGTGGATGTGGAGTCGGAGGGAAAGGAGATTCCATTCGAGACATTACAGTTTATCCATAGGAATAAATGCGGGGCACTGATCGAGGCGGCGATGATGATCGGTGCAGTGCTTGCGGGAGCATCGGATGCGGAGGTCAGCAAGATGGAGCAGATCGGCGCAGATGTCGGACTGGCTTTTCAAATCCGAGATGATATCTTAGATGTGACAAGTTCTGCGGAGGTGCTTGGAAAACCGATCGGGAGTGATGAAAAAAATGAGAAGGTGACCTATGTAAGCTTTATCGGTCTGGAGAAGGCAGAGGAGGAAGTGGAAAAATTATCGGAACATGCGGTTTCTACGCTTGTAGAACTGCCTGGGAAAAATGATTTTTTAAAGAAATTGATTCTTTTTATGATACACAGGAAAAAATGAACGCTAAATCATTTATTATAAGAGTTGCTTCGTAGCTCTATTATGTTCATAAGCATGGACAACTTTAGGGGAAAATCAAGGAAGTAAATTTGGGTGATGGAGAAAATCAAGGACTTTCAGACAGCGGTAGAAGCAGCAAAGAAGAATAGTCCGGATGGATTTGCCTGGCTGTACGAAAAAACGTACCGTGAAAAATACTAATTTCCTGCTGTTATATTGACTGTTATTTGGATATAAAAGCATTTGAAATTTCAGATAAACTCATTGATTAACTTAGAATAGATTTACATAATTATATAATTTGAAACATCTTATGCTTTGCACTATTGTAACACAGGAAAATTATTTTCGCAATTATTTTTTATCTAATCCATGGTAGTATAGAAATTCTGAATGATTTATGCTATATTTTATAGTAGAAAAGGTATGGCTTTGCATCCATGATATTTTCAAACACACACGGGTTTGTTACAGGCAGGGCAATCATTTTGATCAGACGGAAACGGAGGAGCAAAAGTATGAATGGGAAGAAATTAAAAGCAATTTATTTGATGCCGTCTTTTATAGCAGCTTTGCTACTGCTTTTTGGCATTTTTTATTCGAATGGGGCAGATGCGGCAAAAAAGACGGAGTTAAGTAAAAAGACGATTACGGTAACTGTCGGAAAAAAAGTGACAGGGAGCAGTACTTGGTGAAATACAGTATCGTATTTTTTGTCCGGGCTTTTTCGTGAAAACATATTCATTATAAGATTAAAAAATGCGAAGCAGCAGGAAGTGGACAGATGTGTATAAAAAATAAAGGGGGCAAGAAGGCATGAAATCATTGGCAACAAAACTTATTCTGGCAATCACGGGCATTGTGCTTTTGTCTGTTTTTGTCGTGACGGCAGTCAACTACAGTTTTTCATCGGGGAGCATGACACAAAAGGTCGGCATCATGATGACAGCCGTGAATGACCAGATGTGTCTGGGGATGGATAACTATTTTGATGATGTGGAGGAAATCGCTTCTCTGGTCTTTCGGAATAGTGATTATTATACTTATGATCATTCCAAGACTCTGGAACAGAATTCCCAGACGATGGAGCTTGAGTCGGCAATCAAGGATGAGCTTTTAAATATCAGTCTGATGCAGAATTTTGGTGATTTTGCAATCGTCTATGCGGATAATGCGACGATCGGAAAAACGGGCTCCGGGACATCAGATCTTTTCGGCGGGGACAAATTTTATGACACCGTATGCGGATATATCATCAATGACCAGACGCAGGACGGATGGTTTACCGGTGTGGACGGGAGCTATAAAAAGCTCTACTATGTCAAGAGGATACATGAAAATGCAGTCCTTTTGGCTTCTCTTTACACCTCGGAGTTGCAGAATGTCATTACAAACTCTGACCAGATGCAGGAAATGGTGTTGGAGCTTTTGGACGATAAGGGGAATATCATTTATTCGAATGAGGATTCGGTGATCGGAAAGACGGTTTCAGCAGATGTTTCAAAACGATTTGAAAAAAAGCAGACAGAGACCTTTATCAGCGGAGGCAATCTGATTAGCATGAAACCGTGTAATGAGTCATGGAGACTTTCCTGCCGCATGGAAACGGCAAAGATATTGAAGGAAGTCAATGATATGAGGAATATGGCGATTCTCATTGCTGTTGTCTGCGTTCTGATCGCGGCTGTGATCGGTGTTCTGTTCTCAAGACTTGTTGTCAAGCCAATCAAAAAGCTTGCAAAGAACATGAAGTTGGTTGAAGAGGGCGATATGACGGTGCAGATGGAGAGTAAATCAAAGGACGAGGTCGGTGTACTGGTCGGAAGCTTCAATGTGATGATGGAAAAGGTCAGATCCCTTCTTTTAGAGGTGGACCGGATTGCGCTTTTGGTGGCAGAAAGTT
>CADBMH010000012.1 GCA_902795705.1 uncultured Lachnospiraceae bacterium
AATATTGATATTTTTTGGCAACATTTTGGCAACAAAATTCTCTAAACTCAAAATAATAGGAATAATATATTTTAAATAAGTCAATAAAACCAATAAAAACTAAACAAAAATATTTAATAGCAACCTTTATGGTTAAGAGATGGAGTAATCTAAAAACTGCGAGAAGCCAGTAAAATCAAGGCTTCCCGTTTTGCGTGCTTGCAAAATGCTTGCAGTTTTTGCAATGATGGGAAGGGACTATGCAGAAGAAAAATATATTAAACAGTTATAAGACAATATTGGGGCAATACTGTGCGATTAGTCAATTTGTCGAATTGTCAAAAAGGTGTTTTTTGGATGAGCATGCACTAGAGATAGAAAAAAGAGATTCTTTTATTGCATTGGCAACAAAAAATAAAATCACTTTAACAAGCTACGATTCTGTGACTATGGTTAATGCCATATCCAGAAGCTATATTGTAAATGTTAATTTGTGTTTTGAAACATTTTTAAAAGATATGGATGCTGAAATTAAGTGTTTTGGTAAGAAGGCACATAATGCCAAGGATCCAAAAGAGTCATGGTTAGAATGCGTAGTAAATAATGTTGTAGGGAAATTGCCTAAAGAATATCAAAAGTTATACGAGTTATGTAATTACTATCGTTTAGTGAGAAATACTGCTGTTCACGATCTGCGAGATGTGAGAACTCTCGAGGTGGAATATAAGAAACTTAAAAAATATGATTTTAGAAAAGAGAGCAAATTCAGCAAATTAATAGCGCCAAATCCGTATGATGAGATTATATTTGATGATTTTGTCATGTTTTCTGGGTCTAGTGTAGAATTGGCGACATTTTTGTTTTCTCAAATTGAATATGATTATGATAAAATTGTGTTAGATATTCCTGAGGAACTCAAAACTGTATGGAGAAGATACGGTCAAAGTCGTTGTGAAAATGCTATTTATGCATACATAAACACGGTATATAGGGCTGATGATTCATTAAATAAACAATTGCCACATTTATGTAATTTGGTTAGGGCTTGATAGTCAAACGGTAAGACGTCCCCCTTCATAAGTATATTTATTTAATAAGTATATTTATGAAGGGGAAGGCTGTGGTTCGAATCCACATCGAGCCATTGAAGGAAGTATTTTTGCTACAACTAAGGAGAACTTCATGGAAAAGATATTATATGTTACTGATTTGGACGGTACACTGCTTAACAAACAAGACAGTATCAGCCCGTTCAGTATTCAAACAATCAACAATCTTGTGGGGCAGGGTATGCTATTTACTTATGCAACTGCCAGATCTTTGGTTTCCGCATCCAAAGTTACAAAAGGTTTGTCCACGAACATTCCAATCATTGCATACAATGGAGCCTTTATTTTTCAACCTTCTACCGGAGAAATTCTTTCCAAAGAGGATTTTACGGAGGAGGAAAGAAACAGGGTACAAGAAGTTTTAACGCAGTACCGTATTAGTCCGTTGGTTTATTCTTTCATAGATGGCATCGAAAAAGTGTCATGGATTCCGCAATATGAAAATGATGGAATCAGGAGATATTTGAGCATGCGGCAAGGGGATAAGCGTTTTCGCGCTGTGACAGATATAGAAACACTTTATGAGGGCGAAATGTTCTATTTTACCTGTATCGGAGAAAAGGATGAACTGCAGCCGATATATGATATTTTTTCAAAGGACAGTCGATATCGCTGCACGATGCAGCAGGAACTATACCGACCGGAATATTGGTGTGAGATCATGCCGACACTGGCAACGAAGGCGAATGCGATCAGAAAATTGAAAAATATGTGGGGCTGTACCAGGGTGATTTCCTTTGGAGATGCCATTAACGATATCCCCATGTTTGAAATATCGGATGAATGTTACGCCGTGGAGAACGCAGTAGACGAGCTGAAAGCGGTTGCCACAGGGATCATTGAGAGCAATGAGGATGACGGTGTCGCAAAATGGCTCGTCCGAAGTGTGATATTATAAACATATTATCGAAGCAGGGAGGGGAAGTCATGTGGAATGCAGATGTGAAAGTCATAGTATTTGATATTGGTGGAACTTTGATGGAATACAGGGGAATGCCAAATGTATGGACGGATTATTATCAGAATGCATTTGAACACGTAAGGCAATACTTAAAGCTGGAGTTAAGAGATGAAGATATCACAAAATCAGTGGAATTATTAAAAGCCTTTAATCCGAGGATTCATTATCGGGAGATAGAGTATCAACCGGAACAGATTTTTAAATCAGTAACCGATCATTGGAATAGCGAGGTTCCGATAGACAGAATTATCTTTGCCTTTTTTGAATCCATGCATCTTTCATCCTATATCTATCCGGAAACGATTTCAGAACTTAAAAGGCTGAAGGCGCATGGAATAAAAATTGCTACATTTACTGATGTGGCGACCGGAATGCCTGACGAATTACATAAGAGTTATTTCATGGAACTTCAGCCATATTTTGACTTATATTTGTCATCCTTATCCTGTGGATATCGTAAGCCGAATCCAAAAGGGTTACAGGATATCGCCGCATTTTTCGGTGTATCTTCAAACGAAATGCTTATGATTGGAGATGAAGAAAAAGATATTCAAACTGCAAAAAGATTTGGATGCAGATCGGTATTGATTGACAGACATAAGGCAGGCAGAGATTGCGGTCAGGATTACACGATTGTGACTTTGCAGGAAGCAGATGATATCATAAATAACTGTCAGCACTCGAGATAAAATGGGAAAAAATATGGCGATTTACAAATCAGAAAAAGGAAAACAGGAAATATTAGAACTCTACGGCAGGCAACTGAAACGTC
>CADBMH010000013.1 GCA_902795705.1 uncultured Lachnospiraceae bacterium
AGATACTATACAGTAACCGTTTCCAAGGGAACGAAAAAAGCGGTAGATATGGCATTACACGGGAAAGATCCGTCGGAGGGGGCGCTGTATTTTATGGAGAGGAGCTATGCGAACTCAAACAGTGTCCTTTGGTTTGACCGGGCGCTCAGAAGATTATTCCGCTATGGATGCCATGAATTTTTTAAATAGCGGGGCTTTGAACTTTGTTGTTACAGTTTACACGAATGTGTGAACTGTAACACTTTGTCTCGTGAGGTATGAAAGGAAAAAATAAAAAATTTGCTTTTTTAAGGATTCCTGTGTATAATGTAGCACTGTAAGATTTTTAAAAATCATCTACGTATGCATTTTAGGAGGAACGAGTTATGGAAATTCTATATCAGAGTACAAGAGGAGGCCAGGAGCCGGTTCGTGCATCAGAGGCGATATTAAAAGGGCTTGCGGAGGATGGGGGGCTTTTTGTGCCGGAGAAGATTCCGAAGCTTGATATTTCATTAAAGCAGCTTGGGGACATGAATTATAAAGAGGTTGCTTATCAGGTGATGAAGCTGTTTTTAACAGATTTTACGGAAGATGAGCTGAAAAATTGTATTGACAGAGCATATGATAAAAAATTCGACAATGAACTTATCGCGCCTTTGGTGGAAAAAGACGGTGTATGGTATCTGGAACTTTTTCACGGAGCAACGATTGCGTTTAAGGATATGGCACTTTCTATTCTGCCACATCTTTTGACGACTTCGGCGAAAAAAAATCATGTGGAAAATGAGATCGTGATCCTGACGGCAACATCGGGAGATACCGGAAAGGCAGCGTTGGCCGGCTTTGCTGATGTGGAAGGAACCAGTATTATTGTTTTTTATCCGAAAAATGGTGTCAGCCGGGTACAGGAGCGTCAGATGGTGACGCAGAAAGGGAAAAATACATCGGTAGTCGGGATCACGGGGAATTTTGATGATGCTCAGAACGGTGTAAAAGCCATGTTTGGAAATAAAGAACTGGCAGAGAAGATGAATGCAAACGGTTATCAGTTTTCTTCTGCAAATTCGATCAATATCGGAAGACTGGTTCCACAGGTGGTATATTATGTGTATGCATACACAAGACTGTTAAAGAACGGGAAGCTTGCAGAGGGCGAGAAAATTAATTTCGTGGTGCCGACCGGAAATTTTGGAAATATCCTGGCGGCATATTATGCGAAAAATATGGGGCTGCCCGTGGAAAAGCTGATCTGTGCTTCCAACGAGAATAAAGTTTTATTTGACTTTTTTGAGACGGGTATTTATGACCGGAACAGAGAATTTATCCTGACGACTTCTCCTTCGATGGATATTTTGATCTCCAGCAATCTGGAGCGCCTAATCTATAAGATAGCGGGAGAAGATGCAGATAAGACGAGAGAGCTTATGAAATCTTTATCTTCCAAGGGAAAGTATACCATTACGGATACCATGAAGGCGGGAATGAAGGATTTTGTCGGCGGTTATGCGACAGAGGAGGAGTGTGCAGCGGAAATCAGGCGTCTTTATGAAAAGACCGGCTATGTGATGGATACACATACTGCGGTAGCGTCTGCGGTCTATGCGGCATATCGAAAGGAAAGCGGTGACAAGACAAAAACGGTGATCGCTTCTACGGCAAGCCCGTATAAGTTTGCAAACAGCGTGATGCAGGCGATCGATGAAAGCTTTAAGGAAATGGAGGATTTTGCGTTGATTGATGAGCTTAGCAGCACATCAGGAACAAGAATTCCGAATGCGATTGAAGAAATCAGAACGGCTCCTGTAGTACATGATACAGTCTGTGAAACGAAAGACATGCAGAAAACAGTTGAGGCAATTTTAAGGCTGTCTTAACTTCTTTTTGTGAAAAATGTCGAAAAAATAGTAGGTGAAATCAGTAGAATTTGTGGAAAAAGTCTTGACATTCTACTGATTTTTTTCTATAATTCAAATTATGGATATGCAATATAACAATATTTGGAAATGCTATCCGGTATCTGATACGGTTTTTCGATTTCTGTAATATGTGATTGGAAGTGTCCGTAAAAAGATACCGAAACAGATTCCTGATTTTGTTGTGGAGCGTTCAGGTGAGATTTTCTCATCATTTTGTTACACTGTACGGAATGCGGTTCTTTGTTCTTTCAATGGTACATTGTGCCTGACGGAGGAGTATGGGATGCAGAAACGGAAGTGTAAAAAACTCATACAGTAAAGGAAGGAGAAAAAAAGGAATGAGAAAAAAAGTATTAAGTTTAATGCTTGTTTCAACAATGGTAGCCGGATGCCTTGCAGGCTGTGGTGATTCCGGAAACAGCAGCAACAGCAGCAACAGTAGTACTAATGGAGGTAACGATAGCAGCGGAAGTACTTCTGAGGCTTCAAAGTCTAACCTCTCTTCTGACGGTAAGACATTAAACATCTACTGCTGGAATGAGGAGTTCAAGACTCGTGTAAAGGATCACTATCCGGATTACAAAGAGGTTGATTCTACCCATGGTACGATCGGTGATGTGAATGTGGTTTGGAATATCACTCCAAATAAGGATAATGCTTATCAGCAGAATCTTGACAACACATTACAGAAGCAGGCAGATGCGGCTGCAGATGACAAGATCGATATTTTCTTGGTAGAGGCAGACTATGCGCTTAAGTATGTTGATACAGACTATACTGTACCGATTACAGATCTTGGCATCACAGATGCTGATATTGCAAATCAGTATAAGTATACACAGGATGTCGTTACAGACTCTAAGGGTGTTTTAAAAGGTCTTTCATGGCAGGGCTGCCCGGGTGTATTGTTCTACAACCGTGATGTTGCAAAAGAAGTATTAGGTTCTGATGATCCGGATAAGGTTCAGGAGTCCGTTAAGGATTGGGATACCTACAATGCAACAGCAGAGAAGTTAAAAGAAAAAGGATATTATATCACTTCTTCTGTCAATGACTCTTACCGTGTATACTCTAACAATGTAACATCCAAGTGGGTAGAGGACGGAAAGGTGAACATTGATGCAAACATCGAAAAATGGGTTGACGATTCTAAGAAGTTAGTTGATGCAAAAGAGACAAATACTTATGAGCTTTGGAGTGATGACTGGTCTAAGGGATTCTATCCGGAAGGAAAGGTATTTGCTTACTTCGGGCCTGCCTGGTTAGTAAACTTCTCTATGGCTGCTGATCAGGAAGGAAGTATCGGTAATATGGGCAAATGGGGAGCTACCAAGGGACCTCAGGGCTTCTTCTGGGGCGGTACCTGGATCTGCGCTTGCCAGGGTACAGACAATGCTGATACCATCAAAGACATCATGCTCAAGCTTACAACAGATACAGATATCATGACTGACATTGTTAAGAAGGATGATGACTTCGTAAACAACAAGCCGGCTATGGAAGCTATGGCGAAGGATACTTCATACAAGTCTAAGATTTTAGGCGGACAGAATCCTCTTGGAATGTTCGCAGAGGGTGCTGACAGTATTGACCTTAGCAACATCTCTAACTACGATCAGGGTTGTAACGAAGAGTTCCAGAATGCTATGAAGGGTTATTTTGAAGGAAAGTCTACAAAGGAAGAGGCAATCCAGGCATTCTACAAGGCTGTTAAAGAGAAATATCCGGAGCTTGAAACAGAGTAATAAAGCTTGATACGGAGTGGACGGATTTGTTTTGAGACAGATTTGTTGTGAAAACAAAAAGCCGTGCCTGCCGGACACAGTTGGAAGGCGGCATGGCTTTTTATTCCATAGGAAATTCTGCGAATTTCCTATGGAATAAAAACACTCCATGAGGATACGCACTCGCGCGTTAGGAAATATGTTGCTTACAGCAACCGCGCTCGGCGCGAGAGTTTCGCAAGCGAAACTCTTTTGTTATGTCAAACATTGAGTATTTTTGATACTATGATGTAGGATTTTACGCCAAAGGGGGTAGAAAACGGTATGAACAAAACAGGAGGAAAAGCAGTCAGATATAATAAATGGGGTTATATCTTTTTAGCACCGTTTCTGATTGTATTTATTATTTTCCAGTTGATTCCTCTGTGTACGACAATTTATAACAGCTTTTTTGAAAATTATTTGGCGAACGGTGGTATTACACAGGTAGGCCCTAATTTCATCGGTTTAGAAAATTATAAAAAATTATTTGAAGCTGGTGATATTTGGGTTTACACTAAAAATACAATGATTCTTTGGATCATGTGTTTTATCCCGCAGATTCTTTTATCCTTGCTTTTAGGTGCATGGTTCTCTGATGTGCGCTTGAAATTAAAGGGAGATGGTTTCTTTAAAGCAGTTATTTATCTGCCGAACCTGATCATGGCATCTGCATTTTCTATGTTATTCTTTGCATTATTTGCAGATACCGGTCCTATTAATTCGTTATTACAGTCACTACATATCATTGATGAGCCGTATAAGTTCCTTTCCAATACGGGAAGTACGAGAACGATTATCGCGTTCATGAATATTTTGATGTGGTTTGGTAATACAACAATTCTGTTGATGGCAGGTATGATGGGTATTGATCCGTCATTGTTTGAAGCAGCAGAGGTGGACGGTGCAAATGCGACGCAGGTATTCTTCCGGATTACACTGCCGCTCCTTCGTCCGATTTTATTATATGTAATGATCACTTCTTTGATCGGTGGTCTGCAGTTATTCGATGTACCGCAGATTTTGACGAATGGTACCGGTGATCCGAACCGTAGTTCCATGACGCTGATCATGTTCTTAAACAGACATATTCAGATCAGCAAGAACTATGGTATGGCAGGTGCGGTATCTGTACTGTTGTTCATCATTACGGGTGTTCTTAGTCTGATCGTCTTTAAGATTAATAATGCCAGCGGCGGAAAGGAGTGATAGAAAGTGAATAAAAAGAAATCTTTAACAGGTATTCATTTACGTAGATTTATCGCTTATATTGTGCTTGTTATCGTGACATTCTTCTGCTTGTTCTGGTTCTATCTGCTCTTTGTCAATGCGACAAGGTCAAATGCGGCTTTGAGCAGGGGCTTTAGTTTGATTCCGGGCGGATTTTTCTTAAAGAACTGGACGAATTTATTGCATGGCACACTGCCGATCATGCGCGGTTTGGCGAACAGCTTGATCATTGCCGCATTCAGTGCAGTGCTCAGTGTATACTTTTCAACGATGACCGCATATGCGATTCATGCGTATGATTTTAAATTAAAGAAATTTATGTTTACCTTTATTCTCGCGATCATGATGATCCCGACACAGGTAACAGCACTCGGTTTCGTACAGTTAGTAGATAAAATGGGACTGGAGAACTCTTTCATTCCTCTGATCGTACCGACGATTGCGGCACCGGTTACATTTTTCTATATGAAGCAGTATATGGAGAGCGCATTGCCGCTTTCCTTGATTGAGGCAGCGCGTATTGACGGTTCCGGAGAATTCCGTACCTTCAATTCTATCGTATTGCCGCTAATGAAACCGGCAATCGCTGTACAGGCAATCTTTACATTTGTAACGAGCTGGAACAATTACTTCACTCCGGCATTGATCTTACATGATGATAAGAAAAAGACATTGCCTATCCTGATCGCACAGCTTCGTTCTGCAGACTACTTAAAGTTTGATATGGGACAGGTGTACATGATGATCGCCTTCTCGATCTTCCCGGTAGTTGTTGTATATGTGATTCTTTCCAAGAATATTGTACAGGGTATTGCTCTTGGTAGTGTGAAGGGTTAAAATACTGGTTAACGATAAGTACAGAACATATAGAAAAAATCAAAGAACCCCCTTGAAAAAGGGGGTTCTTTATGTTATGATAACATTTGTGTGTTGCGTTTTAGGACGGACATGTAGAAAAAATAGTAATCACGCATGCGGATTTCATACCGGGTGCCTGTGAGTTACAGGTCGGATGTTTGGAAGCATGCGGAAGAACACAACCATAGGAGGTAAGTAAAATGAGTGTTATTTCAATGAAACAGTTACTGGAGGCAGGTGTTCATTTCGGACATCAGACAAGAAGATGGAACCCTAAGATGGCAGAGTACATCTATACAGAGCGTAATGGTATTTATGTCATTGACTTACTGAAGTCTGTAGGCATGGTAGACACTGCTTATAATGCAATCAAGGATATCGTTGCGGACGGAGGAACCGTTCTTTTTGTCGGAACAAAGAAGCAGGCACAGGATTCTATCAAATCAGAGGCAGAGCGCTGTGGTATGTATTATGTCAATGAGAGATGGTTAGGTGGAATGCTCACGAACTTTAAGACAATCCAGGCTCGTATCAAGAGATTAAAAGAAATCGAGGCAATGTCTGAGGACGGTACATTTGATGTGCTTCCGAAGAAAGAGGTCATCGGATTAAAGAAGGAGTGGGATAAGTTAGAGAAAAATCTGGGCGGAATCAAAGAGATGAAGAAGATTCCGGATGCGATCTTTGTCGTAGATCCGAAGAAGGAGAGAATCTGTATCCAGGAAGCACATACATTAGGAATTCCTTTGATCGGTATCGCAGATACGAACTGTGATCCGGAGGAGCTTGACTATGTTATCCCTGGTAATGATGATGCGATCAGAGCGGTCAAGCTTATCGTATCTACAATGGCAGATGCCGTGATTGAGGCAAATCAGGGTGAGAGTAATGCTGAGGCTCCGGAGGAAGAAGCAGAGGAAGCTGCTGCAGAGTAGTTTTTTGAATTGATGAAATAAGAATCGGTGTCGCAGGCTCCGCCGATATTCAGTAGTTGAATTGGAGAAATCACCTGCGTGAATTTCTCCCATAAATGGTCGTATAAGTTGCGGCAGGAAAGAGGTAAAAATGGCTATTACAGCTTCACAGGTAAAAGAGTTAAGAGAGATGACCGGTGCCGGAATGATGGATTGTAAAAAGGCACTTACAAATACAGATGGTGATATGGACGCTGCAGTTGAGTGGCTTCGTGAGAATGGTCTTGCAAAGGCAGCAAAGAAGTCCGGGCGTATTGCTGCTGAGGGTATTGTGGCAGTTGATGTATCTGAGGACGGAAAAAGTGCTTCTATCGTAGAAGTGAATTCAGAGACGGATTTTGTTGCAAAGAATGAACAGTTCCGTACTTATGTAGCAGAGGTTGCAGCACAGGCGAAAACGACATCTGCGGCAGATACGGAAGCATTTCTTGCAGAGCCTTGGGCATTGGATACAAACATGACTGTTCAGGAAAAGCTGCAGTCTATGATCGCAGTAATCGGTGAAAATATGACGATTCGTCGTTTTGCAAAAATTGATACAGATGGACTTGTAATTTCTTATATTCATGCAGGTGGTAAGATCGGAGTATTGGTAGAGGCAGATACGGATTCTTCCGGTGATGCGGTAAAGGAATGTCTGGTGAATGTGGCTATGCAGGTTGCTTCCATGAATCCGAAATATCTTTCTGCAGATGATGTTGATGAGGAATATAAAGAGCATGAGAAGCATGTCCTGATCGAGCAGACAAAGAATGATCCGAAGAACGCAAATAAGCCCGACAATATCATTGAGAAAATGATTACCGGTCGTTTGAATAAGGAATTAAAGGGTGTCTGCCTTTTGGAGCAGGATTATGTATTCTCTGAGAGCAAGGAAACAATCAAACAGTATGTAGATGCTGTTGCAAAGGCAGAAGGCTGCAAGCTTGTGGTTACAAATTTTGTTCGTTTTGAGACCGGTGAGGGTATTGAGAAGAAGGAAGAGGATTTTGCCGCAGAGGTTGCTGCACAGATGAAATAAGAAAGTATTTTTTGCTGAATAGACAGATTTTTCTGATATACACAAAAAATGCAGAGGAAACAGCCTCAAATTCAGGATGGCAGACATCTCTGAGTTTGAGGCTACTTTTGGCTTGCAGAAGTGGTAAAAGGGAAAAGGAAAGACTATGAAATTTTATATGATTTTATGTAAGGTGTTTTGTGAAGGAAGAAAATGAGATGAAAAAGAGTGAAAAAAATACTTATTCTGACCGATTGAGCAACCGGATTCAAAAAATCATGAATGCAGATAAAAAAGATAAGATTCGTTGGATTTTATTCGGCGCAGCTTTGATCTGTATTGTTTTTTCCAGAGTATATCAGATCCAATCTGTGCCGGGGGATATTAATCAAGATGAAGCGTTTTCCGGCTATAATGCATATACACTTGCGCATTCGGGAAAGGATTCTTTTGGATATCGGTTTCCGATGTATCTGACTGCATGGGGCTCCGGAATGAATGCGATGCATGCATATCTATCTATCCCGTTTGTGGTACTGTTTGGAACGAATGCATGGTCATTGAGGATTGTACCGGTTTTGTGTGCTGTATTGACATTGCTGGCAGTTTACTTTATTGCAAAACATTATGTCAATGAATATTTTGCACTATTTCTTTTCTTTTTTGCCGGGATTGCTCCCTGGCACATTATGCTGTCCAGATGGGGACTGGAGAGCAATCTGGCTCCGGCATTTTTGTGTTTTGGATTGTTCTTCTTTTTAAAAGGCATCGAACAGGAAAAATATTTTCTGTGGTCAGTTGTGTTTTATGGATTATCGTTATATACTTATGCGACGATTTGGGTAGCTGTTCCGTTCATTATAGGGGCTCAGGTACTTTACCTTATTTTATTAAAAAAGATTCATTTTCGTGTTCAAACGCTCCTGTCAGCAGTTATTTTGTTTGTATTGGCATTGCCGGCGCTGCTTTTTCTGTTGGTAAATCAAGGAAAAATAGAAGAAATCCGTCTTCCGTTTCTTTCCATACCGAAGCTGGTAGCCTTTCGCAGAAATGAGATTTCACTTCAACATTTGCCGGAAAATTTTAAAAATTTATGGAATATCATTTTGACTCAGAATGATGGATTACCCTGGAATACGACAGAACAATACGGATTGTTTTATAAAATATCATTGCCCTTTGCGCTGATTGGTCTGGTTTATCTTGTTATTACCATGATCTTAAAGGTCAGAAAAAAAGAATTTTCGATAGAAATCATACTTTTTATCCATTTACTGGCAGGGCTCATGATCGGTCTGTTGATTCAGGTAAATGTCAATCGAGTTAATATTTTGTTTCTGCCTCTGATCTGTTTGGCTGCAAGCGGTTTGTATGCGGTATTTACGGCTTTAGGATATCTGAAAAAGTGGAAAAAGTGGAAATATTACGGACTGGTCATTCCGGTGATGGTATATTTGATTTTTTTTATCCGGTTTGAACGATTTTATTTTACGGAATATAAAGAATTAATCGGCTGGTATTTTTGTCAGGGCTTAGAGGAGGTCATGGAATACCAGGTGGAGAATTTAGATGAAACCGGGCATGTGTATGTCACTTCGAATGCAAATTATGCCAGAATATTATATTATGTACGAGAGAATATAGAAGATTATCAAAGTTCTGTTGTTTATACGAATTATCCTTCCATGTTTTTGGATGTAGCGTCATTTGGAAAATATAGCTTTTATGTTGACGGAAACAGAGAGCCGGATGGTACATCTGTATATATCTTAGATGAATCGTATCAGGGGTCAAATTTAATGAATTCATTGCAGGCCTCCGGATATCAGGTGTTTTCTTCCGGACATTATTTTTTGTATTATCCGCAGTAGGTATGATACAATGTTTTTCATAAGTGCTTGAAGTTTAGGAGGATCAGCATGAGTAAAAGACGGCAAAAAGAGAATGAAAAGATTAGAATTTCGGATGCGCGGAAAAATGTGAGTGTTGGTACAGAAAAGGACAATAAAGGAAGAAAATTTTTTCTTTTGACGGCTTCTTTTCTTGTGCCGGCATGTATATTTTTTGTGCTGCTTGTCAGTCAGGGCTTTTTCCCGAATGGAACGAAGACGATAATCTTTATGGACTTAAAAGGGCAGTATATGGAGTTTCTCGCCTCACTTCGCTATACATTTCACTCGGAGCACAGTCTTTTCTTTTCCTGGTCAAGAGCGATGGGAGGGAATGCATTAGGATTATATGCATACTATACCGGAGGTGTTTTATCTTTTCTTTCATGCTTCTTTCCACTGTCTAAGATATGGATGGCGGTGGAAATTTTAGAGATTTTAGAAGTTGGTTTGTGTGGGCTTACTTTTGCGGTTTTTTTAGAATGGGGATTAAGAGAAAAGCCGGGAAGCTTTAGCGTGATCGTCTTTTCATCGTTATATGCGCTGATGTCCTATAATATGGTATATTCCTGCTGCTTTATGTGGTTAGATGGATGTATCATACTTCCGCTTGTGATTCTCGGAATCGAGAAGATTTTTCAGGGGAAAAAGGGACTTTTATTTTATGGGATGCTCAGCATTTCGATGATCAGTAATTACTATACGGCATATATGATCTGTCTGTTTTCTGTCCTCTATGTAATCTATCGTTTTGTGGGAAAAATTTCGGGAAGTGCAGAAACAGGAAAGAAGCTTATAAAGGCGCAGTTCATCTATATCCTGCGTTATGCCGGTATGGCACTGCTTTCTGCTCTGACAGCGCTTCCTGTACTATATTCTGTATATCAGGACTTGACAACCGGGAAACTAAAAAGCAGCGGAGACTGGACGGATGCTGCGACCTGGTACGAGTTTCCTAAAATATTTTCGAAATTTGTCAGCGGACAATATGATTCCATCACAAGTCAGGGCGGACTTCCGTCTGTTTATTGCGGCGTGATCGTTCTTCTCTTTTTGTTACTGTATTTTATACAGAGGAATCGAAAAATCAGCGAGAAAATAACAGCTCTTTTGGTATTAGGAATATTTTTATTCAGCTTTTGGAATGTAAAAGCGGATAAAATCTGGCATGGTTTCCAGATGCCGAACTGGTTTCCGTGGAGATATACATTTCTATTCAGTTTTTTTATGATTGTTTTAGCGTATCAGGCATTTGCAGCAATTTCATTTTCGAAAAAGAATATGGAATACAGTATAATAGGAGTAGTGTCCGTGATTTCTGTCATAGATATGGGATATAATGGAATTGCCTGCATTAATGGACTGGGAAATCAGTTCGGCTATATGGAAATTCAGGAATATGAAGATTTTTATAATAAGACTGTCCCGCTTGTCGAAACGGTGAAAAAGCAGGATCAGGGATTATATCGTATGGATAAGGATTATTTCTTTTCATTGAATGATGCGATGCTTTTCGGGTATAATGGTCTGACACATTATTCCTCTACCTACAATGCAAGCATCAATACTACGACACCGAGACTCGGACTGGCGCAGGCGTGGTTTTGGAATTCCGGCTTCGGTGCAACTCCTCTTGTGGACAGCCTGTTTGGTGTGAAATACAGAATGGCGGTGAAAAACATGCCTTCATGGTATGAGGAGACGGATAAAAAAGAGGATGTGACATTATATAAAAATACATCAGCTCTTCCGTTTTGTTTTGCTGCCAGTGAGAATTGCCTGGAGCTGCACGAATTGACAGGGGATGTTTTTGGAAATCAAAATACTTTACTGTCAGCGCTGCTTGGGAAGAATGAAGAATATCTGACACCATTGGAGTATTCGAGAAATGATATGGAAAAGGATACCGAGCTTTCCTTTACGGCAAAAGCGGAGGAACCGGTATACTTATATATGCAGCATGCCGGTGGTTCCTGGGGAGATATCTATGTCAATGATCAGTTTGTGAATAATTATTTTTCATCGGAAACAACCTGTGCCGTCTATTTAGGAACCTTCCGGCCGGGAGAAAATGTTTCGGTTCATATTCGTTCAGAGGATGCCTCCTTTCGTATGGCGTGGATTTCATCGTTAGATGTCATTAAGTTAAAAGAGGATATCGGAAATTTAGGGAAAAGTGTAATAAAATCAGAAAAGGAAGCCGGAAGTCTTGTATCGGAAACGGTTGATGTGGAGAAAGGGCAGGTCATCGCAACCTCTATCCCATATGAGGAGGGCTATACAGTGCGGATTGATGGAAAAAGGGTGTCCTATGAAAGCTATCTGGATACCTTTATTGCAATTCGTACTTCTCCGGGAAAACACAGGCTTCAGATTTCTTTTACCCCACCCGGTATGAAACTGGGACTATGTGGAAGCCTTGCGGCAATTGCAATTGTCCTCTTATATATGTTTGGTATAGAAAAAATTATGTCACGATTAAAAAAGAAAACAGGTCAGAACGGTGGTGAGTAAAAATGAGCATGCTGTCAATTATTGTACCTTGCTATAATGAAAGGGATTCGCTTCCTATTTTCTATAAAGAAGTAATGCATGAAATGGAAAGTTTAGATTGTGAGTATGAGCTTTTTCTGATCGATGACGGCTCGAAGGATGATACCGTCGAAATCATGAAAAGATTATCCGGAGAAAACTCCCGGGTAACATACCTTTCTTTTTCACGTAATTTCGGAAAAGAGGCTGCGATGTATGCGGGATTTTGCAGTGCAAAGGGAGATTATGTCGTTGTGATGGATGCAGATATGCAGGATCCGCCGTCTCTGCTTGGCGAGATGTTAGCGCTGTTAAGCAGGGGAGAGTATGACAGTGTAGCCACCAGAAGGGTAAGCCGGAAAGGGGAGCCGCCGATACGGAGTTTTTTTGCAAGAGGCTTTTACCGGCTGATCAATAAGATATCGGATGCTGATATTGTGGATGGTGCAAGGGATTTTCGTATGATGAACCGGGAAATGACAGATGCCGTGATTTCGATGAGTGAATAT
>CADBMH010000014.1 GCA_902795705.1 uncultured Lachnospiraceae bacterium
ACACTACGCCGTCGATTTTGTTCCTTGCAGAATGAAAATTTATCCTAAAAATAAAGTGGTGTTATTTAGAAACATTTACACTAGTGTATCATAAGCAAAACGCCCAAGCAATACCACAGTCGTGTATAACCTTATATTTGTTTTTTATGACTTGTTTTTTTTTTTTCAGATGCTATACTCATCAGGAGACAGGATTATTTGAGACGAAATCAAAGGAGAAGAAATACATGAAATTAAAAGAAATGGTCAATCTGACTAACGACATCGTACAGAGATACTATAAAAACGACATTCAGCCCTTTTTAGAGCATGTGGATGAAAGGGTGCTGTGGTACGGTCCCGCAAAAGGACAGTTCCTTTCCGGTCGTCAGGCTGTTCTTGATGCCTGGGCAGGCGAAAAACATTCCCTGACCTTTATCCTGGGAAATGTCAGACTTGACCACATCTCCAGCCACAGCTCATACTGCGAGGTCATGATGTCCTTCCCTGTCACCACGCATTACCCGGAAGGTGACCATGTCACCATGGATCAGATCATCCACATAACCTGGTGCGAAAGAAAAATCGAAGGAGAAAAAGTTCCCCGGATGCTTGTCGTCCACATATCCGATCTTTATCACAAGCATGAAGCCGACAATATCTACCCGGTACACTTCAATGAAGTATATAAAGGCTATATGCCGGTAACCGGAGCCGAAAACAACAGACGAATCTATTTCCACGGCACCGACTCCGCAGATCTTTATCTGATACCGGATACCATCATCTATGCCGAAAGCATTGATTACGGAAGGCACTCCATGCTTTACACCACGGGCAGGGCATTCCGGGTTAGTTTATCAACCACTACCCTTGAAAACGAATACCCCGAATTTCTCCTGCGCTGCCACAAATGCCACCTTGTAAATCCTGCACATATCATCAGCATCAGCCGCTTTAAGGTCACCTTGTCAAACGGGAAAGAACTTGCGATTCCAGAGAAGAAATATACTGCCTTTAGGAAGAATGTAAATAATATCTTAGCAAAAAAATGCATTCCTCCCAGTGCAGCGTCCATCAAATAACCGGACTAGTACCTGACCTTTGTATCGTCCACGATCTACTGCCCTATACCTCAAATTTTCCCACCGTATTCTGAAGCATCTCTGCATGCTCCAGTGCCTCGTTCGACTTCTGTGCCACCATTTCCGAATTTGCACGAAGCTCCTGTAAATTCGCACTGGCACCTGCCATCTCATCAAAGATTACATCCTGATTATCAGAAATCACCTGGATCGCGTGATTCACGGAGGAAATCGCTTTCCTCACATCATCTGTCTGCACATCTAATGTCTTACTGATTCCGGCATAGTAGTTTACATTTGTCTGATAGTCCTTTGCAAGCTCCTCTAACCGCTCATAGTCAGGAACCACCTGCTCATTTAAGAAATCAAGGATATCCCTGCTCTCACCGGATAAAGAATTTACGCTTTCCATAACCTGTCCGGTCAGCTCCTGCACCCTGCTTATCTGGGCACCGGTATCCTGGGAAAGATTATTGATTTCCCCCGCCACGACTGCAAAGCCTCTGCCTGCGTCTCCCGCACGCGCCGCTTCGATGGAAGCATTCAATGCCAAAAGATTCGTCTGGTTTGCTATGTTCTGTATCGCTTCTGCCACATCAGAAATCTGTGTAATGATCTGTGCATCTTCAATCGCCTTCAGAAGCTTTTCCTTAGACCCCGCAATCCTGTCCATTGCCCCTGCCTTGGATCTGATCACAGAAGGAATCGTTTCTGTCAGTGCCTCCTCCACCTCTGTCGCCTTCGCAAGCATATTTTCCGCTTCCTTGGAAAGCTCTGTAACGGTCTGCTCCACATCCTCACAGGAAGAGGATATTTCCCGGACAGAAGCATTCTGTGCATCGGATTTTCCCACGATACTCTCCACGGTATCAGAAATCTCCGCAATATTCTGTGCCATGCTGTCTACCAATCCTGCCGTTTCTCCCATTCCGCTTCCAATAAAATCCGACCTCTCCTTTGTTTCGCTGATGACATTTAAAAACTTACTCTGAAGCTCCCCGATCAGAATACGGATTTTTTCAGCCTCATCCTCATAGACCGCTGCTCCGTTTCCGATAATCTTCTCCGTAATGAACCTTGTCATCTCATCAACAGG
>CADBMH010000015.1 GCA_902795705.1 uncultured Lachnospiraceae bacterium
ACTTGATCTGGACGGAGTATGGAAGAGCCTTGTGAGTCAGGTATCCGGCATTATCCCGAAGAATGAGCACACTCTGGACGAGCAGATTGCAATAGAGGCAGAAAAAGAAAAACTGAAAAAAGAGGTTATCCGACTGGAAGCACAGACAAGACGGGAACCGCAGTCGAAGAAAAAATATGAGTTGCATGAAAGATTGATAGCATACAAGAAGAAATTGGAGGATATGTGATGACACTTTATAGGAATTGTCTTGGGTGGACTCTATTCATTTCATTTATTTCTTTGCTTATGGCATTTATATTAGACTGTTTCGGCGACTCCGTTTGGTATGACATATTTATTGGAACTTTTAGTAGTGGATTTTTAACGGTAATTACTTCTTGGATAGGATATCTCAGAGAACGTAATCGGGTAATGGAAGAATTTTATGAAGAAACAAAGAAAATGTTAAAGATGCTAAATGAATACCCATTCGATTTGAACATTGATAAAAAAATAGATTTTTTCTTGGATTTTTCTAAGTTCGATATTTCATATTGGAATAGGGCATACGGCGATATGTCTTTTATCTGTCCGGATTCAAGAAAATATGTATATAATAAAATATATAGCCCAATGATGGATATTATTAAAACTTTAAATAGTCACTCTGACAATTTTAGGAGGCACAGAAACGGGACGGGTACCAATGATTCGGTTATGGAATCATACATTGCTGAAATCGAAATGAAAATGCATTGCAATGAAGAATATGTTGTGGAGCATGTCGAGGAATACCCGGAATACAAGGTAAAACACGAACATATAGTAAAATCGAACAGTAGTCGTAGCGTTGATAAGATTTCAAAAGAACTTAATGGAAGGTTTTACGACATAATGTGTGGAAAGTCTAATAAGAAAGGAAAATAGGTACAAGAATGGAAAAACTAAAGATGCAGACTACGGATTTAGCAGAAGAGAACTACAAAAAGTTAGCAGCTTTGTTTCCGAATGCTGTAACAGAAACTATCAATGAGGATGGAGAAGTGGTTCGTGCCATTGATGCAGATGTGCTTCGCCAGGAGATATCGACACAAGTGGTTGAAGGAAAAGAGGAAAGGTATCAGTTCACATGGCCAGAAAAGATGAAGTCCGTCATTCTATCGAATCAGCCTATTACAAAAACACTTCGCCTTGACAGAAATAAGTCTGTAGGTAGAGATGGAACACTCGGTAACATTAATACAGAGAACATTTACATTGAGGGTAACAATCTAGATGCGTTGAAACTTCTCCAGGAGACATATCTTGGAAAAATAAAAATGATTTATATTGATCCGCCATACAACACAGGAAGTGACCTAATATACGAGGATGATTTTTCACTTGATACAAGTGTATATTTAGCAGAAAGTGGCCAGTTCGATGAGCATGGGAATAGGTTGGTTCAAAACATAGAAGGAAACGGACGATTCCATACGGATTGGCTCAATATGCTTTATCCTCGTCTACGTATTGCAAAGGATTTGCTTTCCAATGATGGAGTGCTAGCTATAAGCATTGGTTATCAGGAATTAACCAACTTGATGAAAATGTGTACAGAAATATTTGGTAACAAACAGATAATGTCAATTGCTGTGCAAACTTCTGGAGGAAAACCTAACGGCGGGTTTAGTATTACAAATGAGTTTGTTGTTTTTGTTGTTCCTCCAGACTTTGAGCCTATTCCAACAGAAGAGGATATGAAATCATATAGTTCGCCTTACCATGGAATGAATCTCGCAACATTTAATCAGGTTCAAAGACCGAATCAAGCTTATCCGATATATGTTAATAGTAAGGGAATTATTGAGGGCTGTGGGAAGTCCATTCAGGAGAGAATTGATGATGGAACATATTCCGGAATGCCAGGTGATTTTATTTACGACTATTCAGAGGCACCAAGTGATTGTGTGTCAGTTTGGCCTGTGACGAGTAAAAATGAGCAATGTGTTTGGCGTCTGATTCCTAGCCGCCTCATGAGCGATTGGAAAAAAGGATACATAAAGGTAGTCCCGAGCAATGATAACACAAATAACAAATATGGTATTCAGTATCTTTCAGGAGGAATTATTGCGAAAATTGAGAATGGAGAACTCGAAACATATAAAGTCAGTGAAGATCCAGAGATACCAACTGTTGATGTGCGCGAGTATAAAACAGCTGGTGCTGGAATAGCAACGGTATGGACAGATACGCAATTTTACACAACAAAAGGGAGTAATCAGATAAGGGATTTATTTGGAGAAAAGTGCTTTTCTTATCCAAAACCTCTTGAATTAGTTCAGTATATTTTAAAAAGAACTGTTTCTGGAAATGACATTGTATTGGACTTTTTTTCTGGATCATCGACGACGGCGCATGCTCTTATGGAACTTAATGCCCAGAACAATAGCAATTGCAAGTATATTATGGTTCAAATAGAAGAGGAAACGGATCCTCAAGGCTTGGCGTATAAAGCTGGTTATAAAACAATATGTGACATTGGCGAGGAAAGGATTAGAAGAGCAGGAAAGAAGATAAAAAAAGAGATTAAAGCAAATATTGACTACGGATTTCGAGTATTTAAGGTTGATGAAAGTAACATGAAGGATGTCTATTACAACCCTGGAGAAACGCAGCAGCCAATACTTGATATGTTTGCTGACAATATCAAGCCGGATCGTACCCCAGAAGATCTTCTTTTCCAGGTTATGCTTGATCTTGGTGTGATGCTTTCAAGCAAGATCGAGGAGACCGAAATCGCCGGCAAGAAAGTCTTTGATGTAGCAGATGGTTTCCTGATTGCCTGTTTTGATAAGGATGTGACGGATGAAACAGTAAAGGCAATCGCACAGAAGAAACCATACTATGCAGTTTTCCGTGACAGTAGCATGGCAAACGACAGTGTGGCTACTAATTTTGATCAGATCTTTGAGTCATATAGCCCGGACACGGTCAGGAAGGTGCTGTAATTCCTCAAAAAGTGTTTGAGGAATCTGGCAAAAGATGTTTTCCTTATTTTTAGAGGGATAAAGGAGGTGTGACTTATAATGGAGGAACGGAAAAAAATGGGCAGATCACGAAAAATCGGAACGGAAGAGGTATTATTTCCGCTCGCAGAATCTCTTCATGAGATGCCACAGGGATATCAGGATTTTATAGGAGAAATCGTAAAAGATATTAAACAACAGCGAGTAAGAACTTTCTTAAATGCAAATGCAGATATGATCTGCCTTTATTGGCGCATCGGAAAACAGGTTCTAGAAAAACAAAAGGCTGAGGGGTGGGGAACAAAGGTGATTGACCGTGTTTCAAAAGACCTTAGGGACGAGTTTCCGGACATGAACGGGTTTTCACCGAGAAATATAAAATATATGCGCAAGTTTGCGGAAACATATTATGAGTATGAATTTGTGCAACGGGTCGTTGCACAAATCCCTTGGAGAACTAATATTTCATTAATGGAAAAATTAAATGATAATGAAAGCCGGCAATGGTATGCTCAGAAAACATTAGAAAATGGATGGAGTAAGACAATACTTGAACTTCAGATCGAAAGTGGTTTAAAGGAGCGACAGGGAAAGACTGTTAATAATTTTCAGATTGCTCTTCCAAAATATGAATCTGATCTTGTGAATTATGCATTTAAAGATCCTTATATATTTGATTTTTTAGGAACAGATGCACCACGACGTGAGATTGAAATTGAGAAAAAACTAACAGAACATATACAACAATTCTTATTAGAATTGGGCCAGGGGTTTGCTTTTGTGGGGCGTCAGGTTCATTTGGAAGTGGGGGGAGATGATTTTTTTATCGATCTGCTATTCTACCATTTAAGATTGCGTTGTTATGTTGTGGTGGAGTTGAAAGCCTGTGAATTTGAACCTGGATTTATAAGTCAGCTTAACATGTATCAAAACGCTGTAAATGATCTTTTAAGACATCCAGACGATAAGCCGACGATAGGATTGCTGCTTGTCAAAGGAAAAAACAAAACGGTAGTGGAGTATTCTCTTATGGGTTATACAAACCCGATTGGAGTAGCTGATTGGAAAGATAGAATTGAAGAAAGCATGATGACAGAAATTATGGAAAGCTTGCCGACAATAGAACAGATTGAAAAGGAATTGGGCGATGAAATTTAATTTTAAGATACAGCAGTACCAGACCGATGCTGTGGACAGTATTGTAAAGGTGTTTAACGGACAGCCATATCAGGAGCTCGGTACTTATCGCAGGGATATTGGAAACATCAAGGGAGGGACCATATATTCTCAGGTGTCTTTATTTCCGGATAATGGTGAACAGATGGAGTTCGACTTAACGGATGAGACGGACGAAAGCGGATTTAGGAATGAGCAGGTCCTTCTTTCGCCGGAAGCATTGTTAAAGAATATCCGTGATGTGCAGCAGGAAAATAATATGAAACTTTCGGATTCCATCGTGGACTCCCTTGGGAGGTGCTCACTCGATGTGGAAATGGAGACCGGAACCGGCAAGACCTATGTGTATATCAAGACCATGTATGAGCTGAACAAGCACTATGGCTGGTCGAAGTTTATCGTGGTGGTTCCTTCCATAGCGATCCGTGAAGGTGTGAAAAAGTCTTTTGAGATCACGCAGGATCATTTCATGGAACAGTACGGGAAGAAAGTACGCTTCTTTGTATATAAGAGCAGCAATCTGAACCAGTTGGATTCCTTTTCCAGCAATTCAGGCATCAATGTCATGATCATCAATATGCAGGCATTCAATACTTCTATGAAGGAGGGCGGGAAGAATAAGGAAGCCCGTATCATCTATGACAAGAGGGATGAGTTCGGAAGCCGCAGGCCGATTGATGTGATCAAGGCAAACAATCCGATCATTATACTGGACGAGCCGCAGAAAATGGGCGGGGATGCCACGCAGAAGGCATTGAAAAACTTTAACCCTCTGTTCTGTCTTAATTTTTCGGCTACCCATAAGCAGCATCACAACCTGATCTATGCTTTGGATGCCGTGGATGCTTATAATCAGAGGCTTGTTAAGAAAATCGAAGTAAAGGGCTTTCAGGTCAAGAACTTCCGGGGAACGGATAAGTATCTGTACCTGGAGGAGATTATCATATCTCCAAAGCATCCTCCAAAGGCCAAGATCGAGATGGAGATATCCTATAACAAGTCCATCAACAGAGAAACTCGTATCGTAGGAGTGGACGATAATCTGTACGAAATCTCCAATATGGAGCAGTACAAAGGCTTTCGTATATCGGAGATAGATCCGGTAGCCGCAACGGTCACCTTTGTAAACGGTGAGGTGATTTATCGTGGCGATGTGGTAGGTGATGTGTCGGAGCAGGATATGCGCCGCATACAGATCAGGGAAACCATCAAGTCACACTTGGCAAAAGAGGAGGAACTGTTTGCAAGGGGCATTAAGACGCTTTCGCTGTTCTTTATTGATGAAGTGGCCAAGTACAGGCAGTATG
>CADBMH010000016.1 GCA_902795705.1 uncultured Lachnospiraceae bacterium
CACATTTTATTTTCGCACATGCTCATGTGTAAATAAATGGTCCGAACAATATTCGTAATTTCCTTCGCATTTCGAACAATACCGGAAATCCAGATCCGGTGCATCCATCTCCGTCCTTCCGCAGATTGCGCAGCGGTGCCTGATATTACCTCCATATACATTCTGTGTCCGCTTGATCTTCTTTTTAAAGGAGCGCTTCCGTTTTGTTTCTCCCGGAGACACTCTCTTATAATTCCTCGTCGCCAGAAAGAAAACGAAAAAGGTAAACAGCGAGACAAGAATCGCCACAATAGCACTGATATGCATATTCCCTATATAGACTAATGATGCACCTACTTTCCATGCGGCATAGGCATCTCTTGCATTGTCAACAATTAAATACGCCAGATAGGCACCATCAAAAAGAGCCAGCCATTTAATCTTAATCGGAAGAACAAACCAGACTAACAGAGGCATATCCGGTTCGTACAATGCAAAAGCAAAAAACATGGACCAGTAAATATACTCAAATCCGGCATAATAGTTTATCACATGAAGCGGCGACAGGTATAAAATCAGCGCGGCAATAATGTTTAAAAGATATCCTGTAAAAAAATACAGGTTAAACCGGAATGCTCCCCAGACATTCTCTAAATAATGCCCGAACATCAGAAAGAGCGATACCTTGATCATGAAAAACAGAACCGACATCATCATACTTCCGAAATCTCCCCCGATAACTGCAGGCTCCAAAAGATAGGTGAACAGCCGCCAGATTTCTCCTCTTAGAACATAGGTATAGTTCAGCGAAAGATATTCACCATAAATATCAAAATTGATATACATACTGATTAAACTGATCACCGCGCCCGCCATATAGACACCCATCAGATATTTGATCAGATCCGGTACTGCATATCTCCCGAATTTTCGTTCCATTTTATTTAAAAATTGATTCATAAAAATCCTCACTTCATCTTATTTTCCTTTTTTCAGCATGACCTGCCGTCTATAAGCACCTCATGCCGATTTTCCACATTTAACATTATAGTAATAGGGCTTTCCTTTGTCAAACAAAAGAAAGCCCATTTTCCATCTTTTATAAAATGTTGTTACCGTTCCGGCACATAATATGCAACACCCGGAAGAAGATAAATATTTTCCAGACCGTTTTTCTGTACAAAATCTCCTAATATCTCCTGCTCTCTCACTAATTCGCTCAAGGTATCTCCCGGCTGCACTACATAACGAATCCAGGAACTGTTCTCATCATCCTGCATCCCGCCATTAGTCTGTGTTCCTTCCTCAGATGATTCATAACCCGGTCTTCCAAATCCAAAATCCGGACCTCCAAAATCCGGGGTTCCACCCCCCGGCCGCCCAAATCCGGGAGCAGATGCCTCCGGCGGTGTCGGAATGCAGAGGGTATCTCCGATCTGTAGATTAAAAACATCTACAAAGGGATTGGCACGAAGAAGAATCGCTAACGGCACATTCTTTTTACGGCTGATCTCATATAATGTGTCGCCCTGCTTTATAGTATAGGTATACCCGTTACAATACTCATAATTCATATCATTACCTGCACTTATCTATGTCTTTTCCTTATACTATATTCTAAAAACTGAATTTTGCTACTGATTTCGACTTTCTTAGACAACGCCCTATGCAGATACAAACAACCGTTAAGAAAAGACAAACAACATTTTTTTATTGCAAACCATGCGCAAATATTATAGAATAATTTTATATGGTTGTCTTAAACAGTGCTTTTCTTAAGACACCAGAAGAGAAGATATTTTAATAACAGGTTAGTATTCACGCAATGTAGTTTGGCAAGGTGTTATTACTAACTATAAAAGAAAGGAAGGTTGTTACATTATGGAAAACATGCCAAAAATCAAAATCGGTATTGTCGCAGTGAGCAGGGACTGCTTCCCGGAGTCACTCTCTGTCGACCGTAGAAAAAACTTAGTAAAAGCATATGCAGAGAAGTATGATGCCGCGGATATCTATGAATGTCCTGTCTGTATCGTGGAAAGTGAAATACATATGGTACAGGCTTTAGAGGATATCAAAAAGGCAGGCTGTAATGCCCTTTGTGTCTATCTCGGAAACTTCGGTCCCGAGATTTCGGAAACACTTCTTGCAAAGCACTTCGACGGACCGAAAATGTTCGTTGCCGCAGCCGAGGAAACCTCCAAAGACGGCGGATTGGTGCAGGGACGCGGTGATGCATACTGCGGTATGTTAAATGCCAGCTATAACTTAAAGCTTCGTAATGTAAGGGCTTACATTCCGGAATATCCGGTAGGAAATGCAGAGGAATGTGCCGACATGATCCATGAGTTTGTGCCGATTGCGCGCGCTGTCGCAGCACTCTCCGACTTAAAGATCATCAGCTTCGGCCCTCGTCCGTTAAACTTCTTAGCTTGTAACGCTCCGATCAAGCAGCTCTATAACTTAGGTGTTGAAATCGAAGAAAACTCCGAACTTGATCTGTTCGAGGCATTTAATAATCACGCCGGTGACTCCCGTATTCCGGAGGTTGTAAAGGATATGGAAGCAGAACTCGGCGAAGGAAATAAAAAGCCGGAGATCTTAGAAAAGCTCGCACAGTATGAAATCACCTTATTAGACTGGATCAAGGATCATAAAGGCTACAGAAAATATGTAGCTATCGCCGGAAAATGCTGGCCTGCATTCCAGACACAGTTCGGCTTTGTTCCATGCTATGTCAACAGCCGCCTGACCAAAATAGGCATTCCTGTCTCCTGTGAAGTAGATATTTACGGTGCATTAAGCGAATTTATCGGAACCGTGGTAAGTAACGATTCTGTTACACTGCTTGATATCAATAATACAGTAACACCGGATATCTATGAGGAAGATATCAAGGGCAAATTCGAGTACACTTTACATGATACCTTTATGGGCTTCCACTGCGGAAATACCTGCTCTACAAAGCTCGCCTTCTGTGAAATGAAGAATCAGATGATCATGGCACGTTCACTTCCGGAGGAAGTTACAAACGGTACATTAGAGGGCGATATTGCACCGGGCGACATTACATTTTTCCGTCTGCAGAGTACCGCTGATGCCGGTCTTCGTGCATACATTGCACAGGGTGAGGTTCTTCCTGTCGCAACCCGTTCCTTTGGTTCGATCGGTATTTTTGCTATCCCGGAAATGGGACGCTTCTACCGCCATGTGCTGATCGAAGGAAACTTCCCGCATCACGGCGCCGTGGCATTCGGTCACTTTGGCAAGGAATTATATGAGGTATTTAAGTATATCGGTGTCGATGTAAATGAGATTGGTTATAATCATCCAAAGGGAGTGCTCTATAAGACAGAGAATCCTTGGGGCTAAACCGCAATAAAATCAGATTTCACTTTGAATGGGTATCCCATACCGGGATATCCATTCTTCAAATCACAATAGAAAGGAAAATAATAAATGAATTATTTAATTGGTATCGACTTAGGTACATCTTCCACAAAGACTGTTCTTTTTGATGAAAACGGCGAGGTCATTGCCTCTGCCGGAAAGGACTACCCGCTCTACACACCGGAAAACGGGTGGGCAGAGCAAAAGCCGGAGGACTGGCGTGATGCCGCATTGGAGACGATCACAAAGGTCGTAAAGGATTCCGGTGTAAACAAGGAGGATATCAAGGGACTTGGTATTTCCGGACAGATGCATGGTCTTGTCATGCTCGATGAAAACGGCGAAGTCATCCGTCCTTCCATCATCTGGTGCGATCAGCGTACCGAAAAGGAATGCGAGGAGATTACGGAAAAGGTCGGCAAGGAGCGTTTAATCGAAATCACGGCAAATCCCGCACTGACCGGCTTTACCGCATCAAAGATCCTCTGGGTACGAAACCATGAACCGGAAAACTATAAAAAATGTAAACATATTTTACTTCCAAAGGATTATGTCCGCTACATCCTGACCGGAGAATTTGCAACCGAGGTTTCTGACGCTTCCGGCATGCAGCTTTTAGATGTTCCGAAAAGACAGTGGTCTGATGAAGTACTGGAAAAGCTTGAAATCGACAAGAGCCTTCTTGCCAAAGTCTATGAGTCACCTGATGTGACAGGAACGATTCTTCCGGAAATCGCTGAAAAGACAGGGTTGTCTACTTCTACAGTTGTAGTTGGAGGTGCCGGTGATAATGCAGCCGCTGCTGTAGGAACCGGTGTTGTAAAGGACGGAACCGCATTTGCCACAATCGGAACCAGCGGTGTCGTATTCGCACATTCCAGTGACATTTCCATTGATCCGAAAGGAAGAGTCCATACATTCTGCTGTGCTGTACCGGGGGCATGGCATGTCATGGGAGTCACACAGGCTGCCGGATATTCTCTTGCATGGTACTTGGATAACATGGGAGCCTCCTACACACAGGAAGCCAAAGAAAAAGGCTGCAGTGTATACGATATCATCAATAAAGAGGTAGAGGAAACTCCAATCGGTGCAAACCGCCTGATCTATCTGCCGTATCTGAACGGGGAACGCACCCCTCACTTAGATGCAAACTGCCGTGGTGTCTTTTTCGGACTGTCCAGCATGCATACCAGAGCAGATCTTGCCCGTGCCGTTATGGAGGGCGTCAGCTATTCTCTGACCGACTGCAAGGATATCTTATCTGAAATGGGTGTAAATGTAACCGATATGATGGCATGCGGAGGCGGTGCCAAAAACGGTGTACAGCGCCAGATGATGGCAGATACCTTTAACTGCGAGGTCAATACGGTAACAGCCACGGAGGGACCGGCTCTCGGTGTAGCCATCCTTGCCGCCGTAGGATCCGGCGTATACGGAAGCGTGGAAGAAGCGTGCGATAAACTGATCCACAAGGATCCGGCGAAGAAATGCGATCCGATCCCGGAAAATGTAAAAGCATATGACAAGGTTCATCAGATTTATAAAAAGCTCTATCCTGCTTTAAAAGAGCAGTACGATGAGCTTGCGAAATTATAATTTTCATAAAGCATTCGTTTGAAAATTATTTTGAAAAGCATGAAAATGTCAAACGAAACGAAAAAAGGATTTGCACGAAACCGTGCAAATCCTTTTTATTCTTTTATCCGTTTTTCAGGACACAAACAAACTCTTGTCCAACCCCTTTGCACATCATAAATCAAATATCTGCTGTACTAGTACCACTTCCACAGCCATTTTGCCTGCGTTGTATAATCGCTCGACTTCCAGCCGCTTGTTTTCTGGCAGGAGGATTTTATCAGTGCGCTTCTTTCCGCCCTATTAGACAAATTCCAGCAGACGCGTCCCGTCTTATACTTATTCAGAAGCTTCATCCATTTATTACCTTCTGTTTTACTGATATTACCGCTTCCGTTCGCATCCGTAATTCCAAACTCCGTCACTAAAACCGGCAGCCCCTTTTTGATTGCAGCTATATATTTATCCCTTAAATACTGTCCGTGTGTTGCCGCATAAAAATGCAGCGCATAGATCAGATTATCTCCCTTGATCGGATCATTTGCCACCTGGTCAACATCCTGACTCCAGGTCGGAGTCCCGATAATGATAATTGCCTTTTTATTCACACTGCGGATTGTTTTAATAACCGCTTTCGCATATTTTTTAATCTTGCTCCAGTCTCCTGCCCCATTTGGTTCATTGCAGATTTCATAGAGCACATTCTTTTTGGAAGCATATTTCTTTGCGATTTCCTTAAAAAATTTCTTGGATTCATTTTTATAGGTCAACGGATCTCCGTCCGATAAAATATGCCAGTCAATGATCACATACATCCCAAGCTCCGATGCCGCCTTCACTCCCGTATCAATCAAGTTCTTAAGCTTCTTCTTATTCGCGGCATCTCCGGTACAGTATCCGTTATACTCTGCCGTATACATTGCCAGACGGATCGTATTGACTCCCTTCTTTTTCAAGGTCTTGAATGCTTTTTTGTTTACATACTGCGGAAACCACGAAAGTCCATGTGTCGATACTCCTTTGATCACAAATGCTTTTCCTTTCGCATTCACGATCTTCGTTCCCTTTACCTTAAGCTGTCCGTTCGCAGAAAGCGGAGAAGCTGCCACTTTCTTTACCGGTACATTGACAAAAGAAAGTACCAGCACGAAGCTGAGTATCATGACTGTCACTTTTTTTAAAATATTCATTTTTCCTTCTCCTTCCCGTTATTGAGTTATGAGTCGCAAATACTTTCTACTTTACATAGCATGAAGATTTTTTAACGAAATATCCAAAATCGGTGCTGAATGGGTAAGCGCCCCGCTGGACACAAAATCCACACCCAGATCCAAAATTTCCGGAATCGTCTCTTCCGTCACATTCCCCGAACATTCCGTAAGAGCCCTGCCGTCAATATAGGCAATTGCTTCCTTCATCTCATCATGTGACATATTATCCAGCATAATGATATCCGCTCCCGCTTCGACTGCCTCTTTTACCATGTCCAAATTTTCGGTCTCAACTTCAATTTTATTCACAAAGGAAGCATAATCCCTTGCCATCTGAACCGCCTTTTTAATGCTTCCCGCCGCCCCGATATGATTATCCTTTAACATCACGGCATCTGAAAGGTTATAACGATGATTGGTCGCGCCGCCTGTTTTTACCGCGTATTTTTCAAAAATCCGCATATTCGGCGTTGTTTTTCTGGTATCCAAAAGAGTCGTTTTACTACCATCCAATAGCTTCACGATTCGATTCGTATAGGTCGCAATTCCACTCATTCGCTGCAGATAATTAAGCGCTGTACGCTCTCCCGAAAGCAAAGCACGGATATCTCCCGTTACGACCGCTAAAAGCTGCCCCTTCTTTACCTCCTCGCCGTCTTTCACCTTCATTTCAAAGGCTGCGGTATCATCTAAGAGTTCAAAAACTCTCTGAAATACAAAAAGTCCCGCAATGATACCGTCCTGCTTACAGATCAGCTCTACCTGTCCCTTTTTGTACTCCGGCATTACAGCATTAGTCGAAATATCCTCGCTCGTGATGTCCTCCTCTAAAGCCTGCATGATAAGCTTGTCTGCATTTACCTTTAATGTAATCGGATCATTCATGCCTCTTTTTCTCCTTTTCTATCTCCTCTAATACGATTTCTTTATATTCCTTTTCAAGCTTCGAAACATCCGTATATATATCCATATCAACCAAATCCGAAACTTCTCTGAATTCAATTTCCGAAATCTCTTTTCTGATCGCCTCTGCTGCTCTCTTTGCAAATACCATGGATTCTAATAAAGAATTGCTGGCAAGCCGGTTTTTCCCATGAACACCGTTGCAGGATGTCTCTCCTACCGCATAAAGCCGCTCCATGGAAGTCCTGCTCGATAAATCCACCTTGATCCCGCCCATAAAATAATGCTGTGCAGGCACCACCGGAATATATTCCTTCGTCGGATCATATCCCTCTTCCAGACATTGCTGTAAAATATTCGGAAAATGAGAACGAATTTCCTCCGTCGGAATTTTTTCCATCGATAACCACACATAAGGCATCTGATCCTTTTTCATCTGCTCTTTGATCGCCGCAGTCACCACATCTCTCGGCTGCAGCTCATCGCAAAAACGTTTTCCTTCCTTATTTAACAGAATCGCACCTTCCCCGCGCACCGATTCGGAAATCAGAAAACGCCTTCCTGTCTTTTTCGAATATAATGTAGTCGGATGAATCTGGATATAATCAATATGTTCTAACGTAATGCCATGCTTCTTCGCAATCGCCAGGGCATCTCCGGTAATGTGCCTGAAATTCGTCGTATGCTCATATAAGCCCCCTAAACCACCACAGGCAAGCACCGTTTCCTTCGCCTTCAAAAGTGTGATTTCCCCTGACCTGGCTTTTATCACGATTCCATAACACTTTTCTCCATCCGTAATAATATCAAGCATCATCGTATGGTCAATGATGGAAATATTCTTTCTCTTTTTTGCATTTTCTAATAAAGTGCTTGTAATCTCTTTCCCGGAACAATCCTTATGAAATAAAATCCGCGGCTTACTATGTCCCCCTTCTCTGGTAACACAAAGCCCTTTCTCATCCCGGTCAAAATCCACACCATACTCTAAAAGTTCCTCTATGATTTCCCGCGAGGAACGAATCATCACTTCTACGGAATCCTTATTATTTTCATAATGTCCGGCACGCATCGTGTCCTCAAAGTAGCTGTCATAGTCCTCCTCACCCTGCAGCATACATATCCCGCCCTGCGCCAGATAAGAATCGCTTTCATCAGCCTTTGATTTACAGACCAAGACCACGTTCACTTCCTCCGGGAAGTGCAGTGCGCAAAACAGTCCCGCCGCTCCGGTTCCTATTATCACTACGTCTGTTTTTTCTATCATAAAAATACCCCGTTTTTCTCTCACTTATAGTAAACGAATGAACGAATTGCACTATGCCGGGCCGCAATGCCATAGATGAAAGCATATGCAGCAAGACATCCGGCAATTTCTAAATCCGTTAACTATAACAATGACACGAGTATAGCATATTCCGGTAATATTTACAAGATTATCCATCTGCATATTACTACTAATCTCATTCACATAATGTCTTATTTTATAAGAAGCTTCTTACCTTAAACTTCAAACTTCTCCCCACGGATCAAATCATAATAACGATACATCTTTTGTACTGTATTTTCCAGTATAAAATAATGTCTGATATACGGGATCAAAAGCACAAAAATCAACAGTGCCAGGGCAAACATCGGGATCGACGGTGCCACCTGGCACATAAAAATAGCCAGTACCGCCAGGATTGCAAATGTCACCGTTACAACCAAATGTATAAAACGTTCATGCTGAAAAAAACCAATTTGGATCAAAACTTTTTTGCACAAGCTTTCTCTTTCGTCATCGGTATAATATTCCTTGGAAATTTTTTCTAAATACGCCGCATATTGTAATATCCTTTTTTCCATGTTTCAACCTCCATGCTACATGCACAACATCAAACTTCTATTTGATAAATCTATAAAAAACTTCAAAATCACATTTATCTTTTATTCTCAAAAACAAAAACGTAAACTGTAACATATAGAACAGATTACGTTTTTGTTTTGAATTATTATGAGAAAAGATTTTTTAGCATATCATTATTCTTCTTCATTACCATGATATAATTTATCTAATTTTTCAATCGTATTCGTCACTTCCAAAACAGACTTTTCAATATCACCATAAATAACAGCTGACTGAGAAGAAAGATCTCCCATGCTCTTCGCAACCACTGCAAATCCAACACCCGCCTCACCGCTTCTGGCAGCCTCGATTGATGCATTTAAGGAAAGCATCTTCTGTTTATTCGCAATCGATTTTAAAGAATGGGTATTCTTATTGATCGCTTCAATTGTCTCGGTCGCATGTGTGATCTCCGCACTAAGCTCCTGCAGTCTGACGGTATTTGACTTTGAATGATACTCTAAATCCACCAGCTGATTCACCATAATCTCTAACAGCTTCGCAGATGCACGGATCTTCTTTTCATCACTGACAGGCACCTTATGTACTGCACGCACATAAGCATCCGGATCAATCCCCAGTTCCTCAGCCGTAGCACGGAACTTTTCCTCATCCGGCTCCTTCGGAAGAACCTGTCCACCAATCATAGCGCCTAATTTATGTCCATCTACCACAATATCAAATGCAAAATCCATCAAACCCGCATGACAGAAATACGTTCCCGTACACTCTGTATCACATTTTATACAACGGCGATTCCCCTCTGCTGAACCACGGGTATATTTCATACAGAAGTCCGTAAAGTTACTTCCTTCTGTCATATATTCTCCTTTACTGTCTACTGCAATCGCTGCAAGTCCGGTGGCATTTGAAAACTGATCCTGAAGTTCCTGCAGTTTTTTCATGTCCATAAAATCATAAATTTCCATAATATCCTCCTCATGACGTCTTTCTATACGAAATTAGAATAAAAAAGAAGCAAATACACTCCTTTTTCCCCTTAATAGACATATTATACAATAAACAAACCGAAAAATCAATTCTTCTAGACATAATTTACAATTTTTTTTCTGTTGTCAGCCTTCGGCAGCTATGTTATAATAAAAATCACTGGATTCGGGATTTATTCCGGGTTTAGTGTCATTTTTCCGTATTGTTTTCGGATAGCCGGGTGTATACCTTGTTATCGGTTGGCAGTGATAAAATCATTCGTTCCTGCTCTTATCCCGGTCCGGCAGGACTTTCGAAATTTATCCCGAAAACGATCACAATAAAATAACAGAACAGGGTGGATCAAATATGGACAAAAAAAGAATTGCCGTTGCCGCCATCATCATCGATGATCTGTCGGCTGCCGGCGAAGTCAATGCTGTTTTACACGAATATAACGACATCATCATCGGCCGGATGGGGATCCCCTATCGGGAGCGGGGGATCTCTTTCATTTCCGTCGCCCTCGATGCCGAACCGGACCGCATCAGCAGTCTTACCGGGCGGATCGGGCAGATTAACGGTGTTTCTGTGAAAGCAGCCATTTCAAAAAAGTAGGGAACTGTAGAAAGCAAAGAGAGGAGAACGAATATGTATGACGTGAAATCATTAAAAGCCGAGGAATTTATTAACCATGAAGAAATTTTAGAGACTCTTGATTATACTGAAAAAAACAAGGATAATCGGGAGCTCATTGAAAAGATTTTAGAAAAAGCCGCTCCGAAAAAAACCGGGCGCGGCGTCGAGTGTGCCGGTTTAAGCCACAGGGAAGCCAGTGTTCTTCTGGCATGCGAAGATCCTGAAATCAAGGAAAAAATTTTTGATCTTGCCAAAAGGATCAAGGAAGCTTTCTACGGCAATCGTATTGTGATGTTTGCGCCGCTGTATCTGTCAAATTACTGTGTAAACCAATGCGTTTACTGCCCGTATCATTTAAAGAACAAGGAAATTCCAAGAAGAAAGCTCACACAGGAGGAAATCCGCAAAGAAGTAATCGCTTTACAGGATATGGGACACAAAAGACTTGCGATCGAATGCGGTGAGGATCCGGTGAATAATCCGATCGAATATGTGTTAGAATGTATTCATACCATCTATTCGAGCAAACCTAAAAACGGTGCAATCCGCCGTGTCACTGTCAATATAGCCGCTACGACTGTAGAAAACTTTCGAAAGCTCAAGGAGGCAGAAATCGGAACCTATATACTCTTTCAGGAGACCTATCATAAGGAGAGCTATGAAAAACTTCATCCGGCAGGTCCGAAACACGACTATGCCTACCATACGGAAGCGATGGACCGCGCCATGGAGGGCGGGATTGATGATGTCGGCTTAGGTGTTTTATTCGGACTTGAGATGTACCGATATGAATTTGCAGGACTTTTGATGCATGCGGAGCATTTGGAAGCAGTTCATGGTGTCGGACCGCATACGATCAGTATTCCGAGAGTGAAAAAGGCCTCTGATATCGATCCGAGTGTCTTTGACAATGGAATCGATGATGATACATTTGCCAAAATCATTGCCTGTATCCGGATTGCCGTGCCGTATACCGGAATGATCATTTCTACCCGCGAGAGCGAGGAATGCAGAGAGAAAGTCCTTGAGCTTGGAATCTCTCAGATTTCCGGAGCTTCCCGTACCTCCGTCGGCGGATACGCAGGTTATTCACCGGAGGAAAGGCCACACGATACCGAACAGTTTGACGTTTCCGACCAGCGTTCTCTTGACGAGGTTGTCAAATGGCTGATGGATGCCGGACATATTCCTTCTTTTTGCACAGCCTGCTACCGTGCCGGCAGAACCGGTGACCGTTTTATGGCGCTGTGCAAAGTCGGACAGATTCAGAACTGCTGTCACCCAAACGCCCTGATGACTCTTCAGGAATATTTGACCGATTATGCCTCTCCTGAGACAAAAAAAATCGGCGAAGCATTGATTGCAAAAGAAATTGAAAATGTTCCAAACGAGAAAACAAAGCAGACTGCATTAAAATATCTGCAGGAAATCCGCGAAGGTGGAAAAAGGGATTTTCGCTTTTAGGTTCATTCATGCGTCAAGAGCCGGAAAATAAGAGTTTTCAAACAGTGTGGCAGGAGGATAGAACATGGAGCTTTTAAATCAATCCATCATGAACAGCAGAGCTTCCCATGGTGATGTGATTTTGGAAAATATGAGTGAAGGGATCATTGAGTTAGACGAAATCGGTGTCATTACTTATGTAAATGATGCCTGTTTGCAGATTTTTTCCAATATGAAAAGAGAAGATCTGATCGGAAAAACCTTTGAAGAAGCATTTTTAAGGAATCGAAAAAACCGCATTTTAAAAATATTTTACCGCTCACTGACCTCCAGAGACGCAGAAACCTCCTGCACCCTTACCTACCGAACCGACAGCGGGAAAAAAATCCCGATTGAGATTCAGTTGGTTTCCTCAGAATTTTCTACTGATGTAGACCAGTCAATTTCCTATGACTACCAGATTTTTCTGATTAAGGATTTATCGATTCGGACAGCCTTACGCCAGCATGAAAGAGACTGCACATTTATCTTTTCCGGTCTCATCATCTGTATCACGACCTACCTGATGGCATGGAGATTTTTTCGTTTCACGCTTCATAGACATATCCCGAACTCAACCTACACACTGATGATCGAGCTGATCACCTTTCTGCTTTTTTTGGAGATCATTTTTATGACCAGCTTTTCCTTTGGAGATGTCGGTCTGCTGCCGTCTAAAAAGAAATTACTGAAAAATATAAAGGAAACACTGCTCATAGGAACCAGCGCCTGTCTGCTTTTGCTAGCATTAAAAACAGTCCTTTTATACTCCGGTCTGCCCGTAAAGCAGCGTTTTATCGGCGGTTCCATCACCGGTGCCTCCAAGTACCTTTTAACCGCATTCGTACAGGAATTTCTGGCTCGCGGCGTCATCCAGACCAGCATCCAGTCCTTAGTAAAGGGACGATACCAGAAAGTACTTGGAATCCTGCTAACCTCGCTTTTATTCTCGCTGATGCATATGCCCTTTGGCTTCATATTTATGATGAGTGCCCTGCTTTTAAGTCTGGCGCTCGGATATATTTTCGAAAGACAGGGCAATCTCTGGGGCTGCTTCCTTCTGCACTGGGTATGTGGATATTTAACAATGTGCTTGTTCTTTTAGACCTTCTTTCTTCATATACTCGAATATAATGATGTTGGTGTCAAAAGGTATTTTGCCCCCAACTGATGCCATATAGGTAATTGCGAAACTCAGATTTTCTCTTTGTCTGTTGTATATATTGCATAAAATACAACACAGACACATTTGCACTTGAAGAAATTTGAGAGTTTCGCAATCATCTGCAATAGCATAATAGTATGGAAGGAGAAGCATCCGGATGGAAAGTGAAAAAATCGACCAATCCCTGCAATTAGCACTGCAGATTCCCTCTACTGAACGGGAAACCAGCAGCTTTTTAGAATACGGGTATGAACCGGAAACCAGGCTCTGGCAGATTATTGTAAAGCACGCAGGACAGATCAGGGAACTGGAACAGCTTTTTCCGGATACCACAGTCACCGAACTTTTAAACGGATATACCATTATAGAAACCCGCGAAGAGAACATAGAAAGAATCGCTGCTCTTTCTATGATTTCCTATATCGAAAAGCCAAAACAACTCTATTTCAACCTGCAGGCCGCCAGAACCACCTCCTGCTTATCTGAAGTCCAAAAGCCCGTTTCTTCTACAGAAGTAGTTTCTAAAAATTCCTTATCCCTTTCCGGAAAAGACATTCTGATCGCCATTATTGATTCCGGAATCGACTACACACATCCGACCTTTATCAGCGAAACCGGAGAAAGCCGGATTCTTTTTCTTTGGGATCAGGCAGCCTCTGCTGAAGAAGCTGCTGCCAGGCGTCCTGCCGGATATCCTTTCGGTGCACAATACACAAACGAGGACCTCACTGCTGCAATCAACAAAGAAATCACCCTGCCAAACCTCGAAAGCGGAGGCGGTCACGGAACCGCTGTGGCCGGGATTGCCGCCGGAAACGGAAACGGTTCTCCCGGAAACCGCTACCGGGGCGTTGCCGCAGAAAGCAGTCTTCTTGTCGTGAAGCTCGGACGGAAAACCACAGATTTTTCCGGGACTACCGAAGTCATGTTAGGAGTTGACTATGCAATCCGCAAATCTCTCTCCTTACAAATGCCGATTGCTGTCAATCTGAGCTTTGGGACAAATGACGGGGCCCACGACGGTCTGTCTCTTTTTGAAAATTATCTTTCTGACCTGAAAGGCGTAGGAAAAAACAGTATTATCATCGCATCCGGAAACGAAGGTGACGCAAGGCATCATGCAAAGGTAACCTTAAACCGGGAGGCCGAAACAGTCGAACTCTCTATCGGAGCCAATGAACGCAGCCTTTCTTTGCAGCTATGGAAGGATTATTCTGATGTATTCAGTATTGTTTTAGAATCTCCCTCAGGGAGACAGATTTTTTTTGAAAATGAGGAGGGAGTCGCAAGCAGACATCTGACAGACGGGAACGAAATCCTTTTCTTCTACGGTTCTCCCACGCCCTTCACCATGCGGCAGGAGATTTTTATAGAATGGCTCCCCGGAAGAAATAACACCTTTGTCAGATCCGGAGTCTGGAAATTGATCCTTCTGCCCGGAAAGATCATAAACGGCAC
>CADBMH010000017.1 GCA_902795705.1 uncultured Lachnospiraceae bacterium
ACTTTGTTGATTCTGAATAATACATTTATTGTTGCATTGCTTGCCTACATAGACGGTAGGAATAACAGGCGCAAATAAAAATCAGCCCATCCTTGTACTTTGGCAGGTCTAGGATGGACTGATTCAATCATAACATTCCAGGGCGGTCAACCCACCTTGTGGGCGGTCGCTCTTTCTGTTATTATAATAAATCGGATTACTGGATATGTCAAGTGCAAAATCAGTATTGAAACTTCAAATAACTTCATATAGCGACTTTTTTCTTTTATGCTATATTTTAATTGCATATTGTTTTTTCGTTCTTATATGAGTTTATATGACAGAGAAAAATGATATATTTGCATTGATGTTCAGAAGTAAAAAGAATATATTATTACAGAGAATGATTTGTTTTTATGTAGGTGGCATTTGCTACCATCTTGCCACCATACACAGACTGACACCAAGAGGACAGACAAGGCTTTATATTGTGAACATACAAAAAACTAAAGGTTTTTAGAGCATTATAAAGCGTAGAAAAGCATTAAATATTGAACTCACATAAGTTTCACTTATTAAAAACCGTCGAAAATCGAATTGATGTTTTTCGGTGGTTTTTCTATACTACTTATGAAAGGCGGTGCTGTATGGAAGAGAAAGAACGGATAAGGAATGTTTATATGAAGATGTATGACGGCATGATTGCCAGGAATGAGGCGGTTTTGCGAGAGGTTTTAGATGACAGCTTTGTTCTCGTGCATATGACCGGTATGCGCCAGCCAAAGGAAGAGTTTATTGGAGCAGTGTTGAACGGGACGCTCAATTATTACTCGGCAGAGCATGAGCATATGCCGGTAGATATAAACGGGGACACGGCAGTCCTGACCGGGCAGTCCTATGTGGCAGCAGCAGTATTCGGTGGCGGAAGATCAAACTGGCACCTGCAGCAAAAGTGCAGCATGAAGAAAATAGACGGAGAATGGAAAATCACACGAAGTGTGGCATCAACATATTAAAGGAGGCAAAATTAATGAACATATTTGAAAGATTACACAGTGGAGAGGCAATTGATATCCGTGATGAGGACTACCAGAGGGAAGCTCATGGAGAGATGGACAGATGCAGGACGGTACTTTCTTCACCCCGCCGTTCCAAGTAGATCTGGCAAATTGTGTGAAACTTGGAAGGAATGTTTTTGCTAATCACGGTCTGACGGTGATGTCCCTTGGCGGAATCGAGATTGAGGACGGTGTCATGCTGGGACCGGAGGTTGGACTGTTTACCGTCAATCATGAGCCGGAAAACATTCGTGTTGTCATGACAAAGAAGATACACATCAAGAAGAATGCCTGGATTGGAGCAAGGGTGAATATTCTGCCGGGTGTGACAATCGGAGAGAACGCCATTGTAGGCACTGGCAGTATAGTTACAAAAGACATTCCCGATAATGCTGTAGCAGTCGGAAATCCGGCGAGGGTTGTAAGGATGACTGAGAAGAAGTGAGTTTGCACCGATCATGGAATAGGAGGAATTTTTGAATATGGGAGTGAGACCTTCAGGTATTATGAAATACGGAAAGATAATTATCTACAATCCGGTATAAGGCAGGCTCAATGTCAGTTTTTCCGTCATTTAGGCACCACTCGAAAACACAGCCCTTGACAATCGTGCAGATATCCGTACAGAGCATATGGATGTCTGCATTTTTTTTAATATATCCTTTGTTCTTTGCATCTGTAAGCTCCTTTTCGCTCCTTGCCATGACGGTTCCCGGTGCAAAGCTGCCATCTATCTCGCCCATATATGCGGATAAGGAGCGGTTCCCTGTGGAATAAAAGCTTTTCATAAAATCAAGTCCTAATTCCATATATCTGTTTATGAGTTTCATATAGAGTTCACAAATGCGATCGGATATCTTTGATAAATCAACAGTTAGTTCACAGTTCTCAAACTGTATTTCTGATAAAAAATACATCAGAAGGTCGTCCTTATCGCGAAAATAATGATAGAAGGTGCCGATGGAAAGCTCTGCCTTTGCACATACATTTCTTACGGTTACAGCTTCAGAGCCTTGCTCCTTTATGATGGCGATGGTGGATTCAATGATGTTTTCTTTACTGTTTTTTTCACTGCCCTTTGCGGGACGTCCGGATCTGTTTGACATATGCTTCTCCTTTTCAAGAATTTGAAAGTTATCAAACGAGTTATATTTTTCTCTTGACATTATAGAACGAGTTCGATATAATGTCAATAAAAATAAATAGAGCAAGTTCTATTAAAAAGGAGAGATCACTATGAAGATAACTTATTGGTCAGATTATGCCTGTCCATACTGCTATATTGGAGAGGCAAGACTTAAGAAAGCCATCTCTGAGGTGGAGGGAGATAAGGATATTGAGGTGGAAATGAAAGCCTTTCAGCTTGATCCGACTGCCGGGGAGCACGCTGTAGGAGATACACAGACGAGATTTGCCCATAAATACGGCATTTCTTTTGAAGACGCGGGAAGGCAGATTGATACGATTTCACAGATGGGTATAGCCGAGGGACTTGATTTTCGATATGCAACAACTTTGTTTACCAACACAATGGATGCCCATCGTCTGACAAAGCTGGCACAGGAAAAGAATGATCCTGTACTTGCAGAACAACTGACAGAGGCGTTGTTCAAGGCGTATTTTACGGACAATAAAGAACTTGCTGACAGGGGGCTTCTTCAAAAAATCGGTGAGGACTGTGGTCTTGATTCTGAAGAAGTAAAAGAAGTGCTTACATCAGACAAATATCGGGAAGAAGTTATTCTGGATGAACGCGAAGCCGCACGCTATGGAATTCATGCTGTTCCTTTTTTTGTTATGGGGAAATACGGTATTTCCGGTGCCCAGAGTGTGGAAGGTATGAAGGCGGCTATCGTAAAAGCAATGGAGGATTCAAACGAAAAAGTTATAGAACCAGGGATGTCCTGCGGACCGGAAGGATGCAGTTTAGGTTAATTAACGAAACGGCATGCCATTTCGTTATTGAGTATATTTTTTTTGGAGGTAATATGGTAATAGAGGTTCCTGTAAAGGGATATTTTGAAGAGAACTGTTTTTTCTATATAGATGATGAGTCTAAGCATGGATTTATTATTGATCCGGGTGCACAGACTGACAGGCTTCTTGCTCTGATCAGGGAAAAAGGATGGACGATTGAGAAAATCCTTCTGACACATGGGCATTTTGACCATATGGGGGCTGTTGATGAGATCAGGGATGCTCTTAATATTCCTGTCATTGCACACAGAAGGTCGGCTGAGTATCTTTTAGATGCAGGGAAGAACCTTTCTGCACTTTGTGGTCCGGCGATCACGGTAGATCGTGTGATGTATTTTTCTGAAAAAGACAGGGTTTCTTTTGTCGGAGATACAATTTTTAAGG